>NZ_JAKUFT010000065.1:0-29278 GCF_022663605.1 Bacillus cereus group sp. BfR-BA-01379 | reverse complement strand
GGTGCTGGATAGTAGCCTCCACCTGCTGCACCCGTTAATGCACCAGCTGTAAGTCCGCCTAACATGCCTCCAGCAAAACTTCCAGGGAAAAATCCACCGCCCCATGAGCCGCCACCCCAGCCCCATCCACCACCGTGATGATGATGATGATCATAATGATTGTGTCCACCATGATGATTATGCCCTCCATTATGATGGTGCCCGCCATGAGTATGACGATAATACAATCCGTTATTTTCTATATAATTCATGTTCCCTCTCTCCTTTTCCATTTTCTCATCTTAATAGATATTGTATGAATAGTACGGACCTTGTTGGTAACCTATATAATAGGAAGAATCCACGTAATATGGTTATCCCCTTTCCTATATAAGGGGCAAGGATTTTGTCCCTCCTACACTGTTTATTAACCAGCAAATAGCGGGCTAATAACGTAACAATATACTGTATGTAGGACAAATGCGGAAAGCATGAGGAAAATGTCTATATTTTGTAAAAAAAACAAAACACTTTATAATAAGAATGTCGGATTGTACCTTTTTATATAAGAATTCTATATTTAAGAAAGATTAGAGGAATTTTATAGCAATGAAGAAACCTATCGTTCAATTATTATTGGTATTTATAATTGTATCTATCGTACTCTTACTTTTAGATACGCCTATCCTCTCACTATATACCTTTTTCGGTGTATTATGGTCTCTTACAATCATAGGAATATCTTTCGTTATTTTTATCGAAAATAGATCTCCACAAAGCACCTTAGCATGGTTTTTAGTATTAGCACTTCTTCCCGTTGTAGGTGTGCTTTTATACTCTATTTTCGGGCGTAGCCGTTGGAGAAGAAAAAAACATCTCCATCGTTCAGAAGAACAAAGAAAATTATTCCGTGAAATATTAGAAGGAAGACGAGTAGAATTATCACTCACAGTCCCCTTACATGAGCGTTCTACACATTTAACAAAAGTTATACAAAAATTTGGAGGCGGACCTGCCGCAGATAGAACAACTACAAAACTTTTAACAAACGGAGATCAAACATTCTCAGAAATTTTGCAAGCTATCGAGCAAGCAAAACACCACATACATATTCAATACTATATTTATAAATCTGATGAGATTGGTACAAAAGTTCGGGATGCGTTAATAAAAAAAGCAAAATCTGGTGTTATTGTACGCTTCCTTTATGATGGATTAGGAAGTAATACGTTAAGAAGACGCTTTTTAAAACCTATGAAAGAAGCTGGGATTGAAATTGTTGAATTTGACCCTATTTTTTCAGCTTGGTTACTTGAAACAGTTAATTATCGTAACCACCGTAAAATCGTCATTGTAGATGGAGAAATCGGGTTTACCGGAGGACTCAACGTCGGTGATGAATATCTTGGCCGTTCAAAAAAATTCCCCATTTGGCGTGATAGTCATTTAAAAATAGAAGGAAAAGCGTTATATAAATTACAAGCAATCTTTCTAGAGGACTGGCTCTATGCATCTAGTGGGTTGAATACTTATTCGTGGGATCAATTTATGAATAGACAATACTTCCCAGGTAAAGAAATTTCAAATGCAGAAGGTGCTGTGCAAATTGTAGCAAGCGGACCAAGCTCAGATGATAAAAGCATTCGCAATACATTATTAGCCGTTATGGGATCTGCAAAAAAATCGATTTGGATCGCTACACCATACTTTATTCCAGATCAAGAAACTTTAACATTATTACGTTTAAGTGCAATATCTGGCATAGATGTACGCATTTTATATCCTGGTAAAAGTGATAGTATTATTAGTGATCAAGCATCACAATCCTACTTCACTCCACTTTTAAAAGCCGGTGCCTCCATTTATAGTTATAAAGATGGTTTTATGCATGCAAAAATTGTACTCGTTGATGATAAAATCGCGACAATTGGAACGGCAAATATGGACGTACGTAGCTTTGAATTAAATTACGAACTTATTAGCGTACTATATGAATCAGAAACCGTTCATGATATTAAACGTGATTTTGAAGATGACTTTAAGCATTCTACTGAAATTAAATGGAACGCATTCCAAAAAAGAAGTATCAAAAAACGAATATTAGAGTCTTTTATGAGGCTCATTTCTCCTTTACTGTAAGCAGTCAATGTAATATTGATTGCTTTTTCTTTTGTATTTCTCCTCTCCCCTTTTCTTTGCATACCATATTAAAACAAGTTATCATAAGATGTATTACTTTATGAAAATAATGTTAGGTGGGAAATACATGTTAGAACAATTTCATATACATGCTGATTTAAAACAACAGCTCTCAAACATTCACGAAAAGAATAAGCAAGAAGCTGGTGAAAATGCACATTTAATTGGTAAGAAAATATATAAAGCATCTGATAACAGCATTATTGAAGATGCTATTACAGCACTTCTTCTTGGCAAAAACATTCTATTAAAAGGGCCGACTGGTAGTGGTAAAACAGTACTAGCTGAAACTCTTTCTTCTTTATTCCAAAAACCAATGCATAGCATTAACTGTTCCGTTGATCTAGATGTAGAAGGTATTTTAGGATACAACACACTACAAACGAAAGATGGTGCATCTGAAGTTACATTTGTTAACGGTCCTCTTATGAAAGCAATGAAGAGCGGTCATTTCCTATATATTGATGAAATCAATATGGCAAAACCTGAAACGTTACCACTTCTTCACGGTGCATTAGATTACCGTAAAATGATTACTAACCCGTTTACACAAGAAGTTGTATACGGTGATGAAGAATATCGCGTAATCGCAGCAATTAATGAAGGTTACGTTGGTACAAGTGAACTAAACGAAGCATTAAAAAACCGTTTCGTTATTATTGAAGTTCCTTACATTCAAGGTGATACATTAAAAGAACTATTATTAGCTGAATCAAAATTAAATGATGTTGCAACAATTGAAAAGTTCGTTGCATTTGCAAGCGACCTTATGCCTTTAGCTCGTGATGGACGTGTAAGTGAAGAGGCAGCAAGTATTCGTGGCATTATCGACGCATGTGATTTAGGTGTATATATTCCTGTTATGCGTGCAATTGAACGTAGTATTATCGCAAAATTAAACGATGAAACAGAACAAATGACTGTCCGTGAATTAGCAGAAAGTTATTTCTTTGAGGGATAATTCATGAGACAAATTTTTAGTGACAAAAAAATTGATGCGTCGCTGTTTCTACAAATGGAAAACTTAATGTATGCTCTTCTAAAAGAAGACGATGCCTACCTTGAGTATGGCTATAAAGCATACTACGACGAAATTGAAAAAAAGGTTGTCATTAGTCACTTTTGGGATGATCGAAAAGAAGAGGATACAGTAATCGGATTAAAAAGCGAAGTGTTTTTAAAAGCACTTGGTAATAAACATTACTCGGACATGACTTTAATTCGTTCTTATGCGATTGAATTACAAGAATCACCCTTGAAAAAGTTTTTAACGCAATTATTTGTTCTATTAGAAGATTTACGTGTTGAGGAAATCGTAAAAAACTTACGCCCTGGCACAAAGCATGTTTTTAAAAGAAGAAAAGAAATGTATCGCAATTACTTCGGCTCACAAAATGAAATCAATCGTGTTCGTAACTATCACGGTGATCGTCTATTTTGTCTCTGCTATCTTTCATTAACGAGCGATAAATATGAAATGTTTAATAATGAATATTTCGAGCAAATTGAAGCCATTTTGCATGAAACATTCCAAGCTCGTAACACGGAAGATATTATGTATATCGTTGAGAAAATTCGCTATCGATTAGAAGAGCTTCTTGAAAGTGATATGCTTAATAATTATTTCGGACATGCTCCGCTTTATTTATCTGTCATTGCAGACGAAAAGAACTGTCGCGTCGAAGATTTAGCAAATGATGATACGCAGCTCATAGATGACGATGAAAATAAAAACAAAATGGATGAAAGTTTCTCGACATGGCATCGTGAAAATAAAAATAACGAAAACGAGAACTTTTTACGCTTTGAATTAGAAAGCGGAACAAAAACAAATATGATGGGTGACACTGCTCGTGAATCAGAAGATGGTGACCAAGCACTTGGCTCTGTACAAGGTACTTCTCAAAAGAGTACACAATCTAACTTTGATGGTGCTGATACAGAAGAAGCAAGAGCTTCACACGCTTCTGGCCAAAACGACGGTGCATACGGTAAGTATAACGTTGGTGCTTCTCATACATTTAAAGAAGCCCGCAAAGCAAATACCGATGAGAAAAAAGATTACCAAGCCATCAAATCAGTCGTTAATAAAGATGTAAAAGAATTAAAGAAAATTATCGAAAAAACGATTGAAAATAAAACGAATGCAAATAGTGATAAATATTACGGAAGACTTCGTAAGAAATTCCTTCGTATTTATACTGAAAAGCAACCGCGTATGTTTTATAAAAAAGGACAAGAATCACAAGAGCTCGACGTTGCATTCCAATTACTAGTGGACTGCTCTGGTTCTATGTATAACAAAATGGAAGAAACGAAAAAGAGTGTGGTCCTATTCCATGAAGCATTGAAATCTTTAAAAATCCCGCACGCTATTAGCGGATTTTGGGAAGATGCTTCTAGTGCTAAACCTGAAGATAAGCCAAACGTTATCCATGAAGTTGTAACGTATAAAAACTCAACGTTACCAGGCGTTGGTCCTGAAATTATGCAGCTTCGCGAAGAAGAAGATAACCGCGACGGATATATTATTCGTATCGTTTCTGAAAAGCTTGCGAAAAGACCAGAAAAGCATAAATTCTTACTTGTCTTTACAGACGGTGAACCTTCTGCGCTAGACTATCAACAAGACGGTATTTTAGATACGCATGAAGCTGTCAAACTTGCTCGTAAAAGTGGTATGGAAGTAATCGGAATCTTCATCGAAGAAGGCGAAGCGAAAGAAGCAACTTATCAATTAATGAAGAACATTTATAACCATCACTTCTTAGTTGCAAATCACGCTGAAGATTTACGTCTGAAGATTAAACCACTCTTGAAAAAGTTATTACTGAAGACGATTGAATAAAAAAACAGGAGCCTTGCGCTCCAGTTTTTTTATTTCAATCACTTTGTTTCTGGTTGAAACTTGTATGGAATGGCTACTTCTAATAATGCCTCGAATCCTCCATCGTAGAATGGGAATCGCTCATTTGCGATCGTTCGATCCACCCACTCTATTGCAGAAATTTCTTCTTCATCTTCCACAATCAGTTCACCTTTTACTACATTTGCTCGGAATGTAAAAAGTATTGCATGATTCCCTGATGCTTCAAAGAATTTTTCATTGATTGCAACAAGTCCACCTGCCACGGCAGTTAAACCTGTCTCTTCTTTCACTTCTCTTATTAGTGCTTCCTCTAATATTTCACCTTTTTCAACAGCCCCACCCGGCAGTGACCAAACGTTTTGTTCTATATTATGTACCATTAATATTGTATCTGTTTCTTCATCATGTATTAGTGCATATACGACGTCAACTCTTTGCACGTTGCTTTTCTCCTTCAATTAACTCAGCCATTGTAAATAACGAATGTAGCTGTAAGCCATCTTCTAATAAGTTTTCTCTTCCCTCTTTCGTTCGCTCAATCACGCCTAGAACATGGTGGACTTTCGCACCCAGTTCCCTTAAGTCTTTCGTGCTTAATAATATTTGACCGCCTGTCGTAATAACATCTTCAACAACACAAACATTTTTCCCAGTAATATCAACGCCTTCTGCTAACTTACATGTACCGTACTTCTTCGCTTCTTTTCTTACAAATACAACTGGTATACCTGTTTGTAAAGATAATGCTGTTGCTACTGGAATTCCTCCCATTTCTAAACCCGCGAGTACTTCTGTCTCAGGAGGAATGAGCTCTTTCAATTGTTTAGCAATTTCTAATAACAGTACTGGATTAGATTCAAATAAGTACTTATCCAAATATTGATTTGATACTTGTCCTGATCGAAGTTTAAATGTTCCCGTTAAACGTGACGTATTGTAAATTTCCTTTGCTAACTCCCATTTCTCCATTGTATCTCTCCCCTTTATGCACAAATTAACTCATTCTATCACGCTTATAATTGTTTGTATATTCCTAAAATACAAATAAAAGGGTCGATTCCTAAGAATCGACCCTTCCTATTAATTCATCACTAACTCAGCTGTGAGCTTTTTTTTTAACTTAGCCAACATGTCCGTTGTCATTTTGTCTAAATCGTACTCTGCTTTAAAGCCCCACTCTTTCATTGCTGCTGTTGCATCAATAGAGTTTGGCCAGCTATCAGCGATTGTTTGACGAGCAGGATCTACAGCGTAATCCATTGTAAACGTCGGGATGTGTTTACGAATTGATGCTGCGATCTGCTCTGGCTCAAAGCTCATTGCTGTAATATTGAACGCGTTTCTATGCACAAGTTTACTTGGATCAGCTTCCATTAATGAAATGATCGCTTGTAAAGCATCTGGCATATACATCATATCCATGTATGTTCCTTCTGCAATGTATGAGGTGTATGTGCCTTTTTTAATCGCCTCATAATAAATTTCAACTGCATAGTCAGTTGTTCCGCCTCCTGGAGGAGCTACGTAAGAAATTAAACCTGGGAAACGTACACCGCGCGTATCAACACCAAACTTTTGATGATAATAATCACATAGTAATTCTCCTGCTACTTTGTTTACCCCATACATCGTAGTAGGACGCTGAATTGTATCTTGTGGCGTATTATCTTTCGGCGTTGACGGACCGAATGCACCGATAGAACTTGGCGTGAAAAACTTACAGTTTAATTCACGAGCTGCTTCTAATGCATTTACAAGTCCACCCATATTTAAATTCCAAGCAAATAGCGGATTTTTTTCTGCTGTTGCTGAAAGTAAAGCTGCTAAATGAATAATTGTATCTACTTCATTACGCTTTGCAATATCATGTAGTTTTTGTCCATCTGTTACATCTAACGTTTCAAATGGACCAGACGTTACTACCTCACTATCTGTTTCACGAATATCTGTTGCAATAACATTTGATGCACCGTATACATCACGAAGTTTCATTACTAGTTCAGAACCAATTTGCCCTAAAGAACCGGTTACTAGAATTTTTTTCATTTTCCCCACTCCTCATTTGCAAGCTATTCAAAAGATGTCGTTACTTAAATGATGCCCATTTCTTTCCCTACTTTTTCATACTTACGAATTGCTTCATCTAACATTTCTTTCGTATGAGCTGCTGTAGGCATATTACGAACGCGTCCTGTTCCTTTTGCTACAGTTGGGAACACGATAGATTTTGCGTAAACGCCTTCTTCATTTAGACGTTTACTAAATTCTTGTGTTAATACTTCGTCACCAATAATACAAGGTGTAATTGGCGTTTCACTTTCCCCGATATTAAAGCCAAGTTCTTTTAACCCTTGTTTTAAATAGCGACCATTTTCCCATAAACGATCGTGCAACTCTGTGCTTTCCATTAAGATTTCAATTGATCTCATGCAAGCTGCTGCATCAGCTGGTGTTAATGCTGTAGAGAATAAGAATGGACGTGAACGAACTTTTAACCAGTCAATTAAGTTTTGTTTCCCTGCTACATATCCACCAATTACCCCAATTGCTTTTGATAATGTACCAATTTGGAAATCAACTTTATCAGACAGACCGAAGTGTTTTACAGTTCCTGCACCTTTACCAAGTACACCTGAACCGTGTGCATCATCTACGTATGTCATTAAATCTAATTCTTCTGCAATCTCAACAATTTCTGGTAGTTTTGCAACATCTCCATCCATTGAGAAGACACCGTCTGTAATTACCATTAATTTATTGTAAAGACCTGATTCTTTCGCCGCGATTGCTTTTTGGCGCAAATCTTCCATATCAGAATGCTTATAAACGATGATTTTCGCTCTTGATAGACGACTACCATCAATGATAGAAGCATGGTTTAATTCATCTGAAAGAATCGCATCATTTTTATCCATAACGGCTGAAATCGCTGCCATATTACAGTTAAATCCTGATTGGTAAGCAATCGCTGCTTCTGTATGTTTAAACTTTGCAATTGTTTCTTCTAATTTAATATGCAAATCTAAAGTACCGTTAATTGTACGAACAGCTCCTGCTCCAACGCCGTACTTATGAATAGCACCAATTGCTGCTTCTTGCAAACGGCTATCTGTTGCTAATCCAAGATAGTTGTTTGAAGATAAGTTAATATATTCTTTTCCGCCAATTGTAATGATCGGTCCATTTGAACTCTCAAGCGGATCAATTACGTTATAAAGCCCCTTTGATTTTAAATCCTCTAAATTTTCTTCTAAAAATTTCGCAAGTGTTTTACTAGACATTGTGAAGCCTCCCATCGTTCATGTAAGCGAATTATTGTCTTAATAGTTCCAATAATCCCTCTACTAGCTTAACACGTTTTCATAATTTATTATAGAAAAATAGTTTAAAGTAACCGCTTACAATTCTAGATTATATATGATTCATTACAAGAAATCTATCATTTACTTTTCATATTTGGTAGAATAAAAAAATATGAAAGGGGGCTTCAATCATGGCATTTACTGAATCTGATGTATATAATAACGAAGCATTTTTTAAACAATATATGAAACGAAGATACCGAGAAAATAGCCCAAATGAATCACTTGAAAAACCAGCCTTCTTTCAACTCATTGGTGATGTGAAAGGAAAGCAAATCCTTGATTTAGGCTGTGGGGACGCTAAATTCGGTGAGGAGTTATTAGAAAAAGGCTGCCACTCTTACACTGGTATTGAAGGCTCCGAACTTATGTATGAAAAAGCTAAAAAACAACTAGAAAATAAAAATGGGACCGTCCATTTTTTAAACCTCAAAGACTACCCATACCCTCCTGCTACTTTTGATTTAGTAACATCTAGACTCGCCTTACATTATATTGACCATCTTCCTATCATTTTTCAAAATGTGTACAAAACTTTAAAAACAAATGGAACCCTTACTTTTAGCGTTCAACACCCTATTATTACTTCTTCATTTAAAAGCTTGCAAACGAGCGGAAAAAGAACGAGCTGGCTCGTCGATGATTATTTTAAAATGGGAAAACGCGTTGAACCTTGGATTGACCAAGAAGTTATTAAATATCATCGTACAACAGAAGAATATTTTACATTGTTACAACAAGCCGGATTTACCATTACATCTTTAAAAGAGGCTACACCAAATCAAACTTATTTTCAGAGCGAAGAAGAATATGAACGACGTTTACGAATTCCCCTCTTTCTCTTATTCTCTTGCGAAAAATGAAAAAGACGATGAATCCTCATCGTCTTTTTCATTATCTCATTATTTGAGCAACCTCTTTACGTATACGTCTTCCTTTTCCATGTGGGATACAAAGTGGCGTCCCAAATAATGGATCCGTACTGATTTGACACTCCATCCGGAATACATCACGTACTAGCTTCTCATCTACTACTTCTTCCGGCTTACCTTGTGCATATATTTGTTTATCTTGAATGGCTACAATATTGTCTGCATAGCGGCATGCTAAATTTAAATCGTGTAATACCATAACAATTGTTCTTTGTTCTGTTTCATTTAATTCGAATAATAAATCTAGCACTTCAATTTGGTGAGTCATATCTAAATATGTAGTAGGCTCATCCAGTAAAATAATATCGGTATCTTGTGCAAGCGTCATTGCAATCCAAGCACGTTGACGTTGTCCACCCGAAAGAGCATGCACATCACGCTCAGCAAACTCTGTCATACCTGTTGCTGCAAGTGCTTTTTGTACCATTTCCTCATCTTTTTCTGACCATTGCTTCAGCCACGTTTGATATGGATAACGTCCTTGCTTTACAAGTTGTAATACAGTAAGCCCTTCTGGTGCTTGCGGTCCTTGCGGTAAAATTGCCATTTGACGAGCGATTTGCTTCGTTTGCATACTTTGAATCGCTTGATTATCTAACAAAATATCACCAGTTGTTGGCTTTAATAATCTAGCTAGTGAACGTAATAAAGTTGATTTCCCGCAACCGTTAGAACCGATAAAGATTGTAATTTCGCCTTTGGGAATTTCTAAATTCAGCTCATCAATAATAATTGCTTCACCATAAGACAACGTCAAACTTTTCGTCTCCAATGCTTTTTGCATACTCATCTCCCTTTATGAATTCCGACTTTTATAAAGTAAGTAAATAAAATAAGGTGCACCAATTGCTGATGTAAATACCCCTGCTGGAATTTCAAGTGGTGTGAAAACTGTACGCCCAATTAAATCTGCAGCGAGCACTAAAATTGCACCAACAATCGCCGCAACTGGGAGTAATGCACCATATAAAGAACCAACTAGTCTTCGTGAAATATGAGGTGCCATTAAACCGACAAATCCAATTCCTCCGGCAAAGGCAACTGCTCCACCAATTAAAGCTGTACTAAGTAATAACATGAATACGCGTGACTTCGTTAAAGGCACACCAAGTCCTACCGCAATATCATCCCCTAGCTCTTGCGCATTTAAATGTCTAGCAGCTATAAATGATATTACCGTTAAAATGAGAACCCATGGCGCAAGTACCATAACGTTTTGCCATGAAGAACCGTAAACAGTACCTGTAATCCATACATTCGCTTGACTCGCTTGATAGATTGGCGCTAACAACATAAACAAAGTCGTTGCCGCTTTCGTTAATGCCCAAAACCCAACACCAATTAAAACAAGACTAATTGGTGATAACCCGTCATTTCTCCATGCAAATAAATATACAAAAAGCGCTACAATCGTTGCCCCAGCAAAGGCTGCTAACGGCATATAATGAATGCTTACAGTTAACGCATTATTGTTATCACTAAATAGGGCTAAAAATAATACAACTGCAACACTTGCACCACCTGTAATCCCGATGATATCAGGAGAAGCCAGTGGATTTCGAACGAGACCTTGTAAAATACATCCGGCTACAGCAAGTGCGATTCCTACAAGGATGGCAATCAAAATACGCGGCATACGAAACTTATTTACAACCATATTGGACATCGCATCGCCATTTCCAGTAATCGCTTGCCATACATCATATGGAGCAATTTTCATGTCTCCCATACCTGCACTCGCAAAAAATAATCCTATTAAAACAACTAGTAAACTGACTAAGACGAGACAAGCTCGTTTATACATTAAAAACGAGAGCCCGCCTTTTCCTATACGAAACGGAATATACTTCTTCATTTGCTAAGCCCTCTCTTACGTGCAATATAAATAAAGAATGGTGCTCCGATAAATGCTGTCATAACCCCTACTGGTACTTCTTGTGGCATAATGACATACCTTGCTGCTATATCAGCTAAGATTAATAGTATTGCACCTAACAACCCGCTATACGGTACTCTCCACCTGTGATCTACTCCAACAAGAAATCTGGCAAAATGCGGAGTAACAATACCAATAAATCCAATTGGACCAGCGACCGCAACTGAACCACCAGACAGCAGGACAATAATAAATAGTACGAATGATTTCATTAAAATCGTTCGTTGTCCAAGTCCTTTTGCAACGTCTTCCCCCATCATTAATGTATTTACTTTTCCTGCCATCATAAGAGATGCAATCCAGCCTACTAATAAATATGGGAATACAGATTGTAAAATTTCTAACTTTCTTCCTTGTACAGATCCGGCAAGCCAAAATAATACCTCTTCAAGCGCCTTTTCATTTAACACAAGTAATCCTTGTGTTAATGATGAAAATAACGCACTAATTGCGACCCCCGCTAACGTTAACTTAAGAGGCGTTGTCCCTTCTTTTCCTAAAGAACTAGAAGCAAATACAAGTACAGCTGCAACTGCTGCCCCTAAAAAGGCAATCCACGTGAAAGCCGATAATGATGTCACGGAAAAAATAACAATTGCTACAACTATGAAAAACGCAGCACCTGAATTTAATCCAATAAAATCTGGAGAGGCAAGTGGATTCTTCGTTAAAGTTTGCATAAGACAACCTGCAATGGCTAAACTAGCACCAACACTAGCTGCAATTAATGCTCTTGGTAGACGCACATTTTGAATAATAATATGTTCATTGGAACCATTAAAATGAAAAAAAGCATCTAACGCTAATTTCCAGCTCGTATTTGTATATCCGAAAATAATACTTCCCCAAATACAAATAACGACTGCAATGATTCCAACAAATAACCCAATCCATTTTGCTTGATTTGTTTTTAATAACATGCAGCGTTTCCCCTTCAATGTATAATGATACGTTGTAAGTGTATTTCAACTTAATTCTCATTGTCAACGATATTGAGAATTATTTTCATTGACAATTGGACCATGAAGTATTATTATCATGCTTGCTATTGAAAAAACTTCTCAGTATGTAGGGGGTACATAATGAATTTAACACGAAAGAAATCGTTTACAGTATTTGTATTTTTACTAGCCTTTTCATTACTTTTAAGTGCTTGTGGAAAATCAAATACGAAAGAGGAAACAAAAGAAGACACGAAAAAAGAAATGATTACGGTTGAACATGCAATGGGTAAAACAGAAGTTCCTGCTACTCCAAAACGTGTAGTTATTTTAACAAATGAGGGAACTGAAGCTTTACTTGAATTAGGTGTGAAACCAGTTGGGGCTGTAAAATCTTGGACCGGTGATCCATGGTATCCACATATTAAAGATAAAATGAAAGATGTAAAAGTTGTTGGTGATGAAGGACAAGTGAACGTGGAAACAATCGCTTCTTTAAAACCAGACTTAATTATCGGTAACAAAATGCGTCATGAAAAAGTGTACGAGCAACTAACAGCAATTGCACCTACTGTGTTCTCTGAGACGCTACGTGGTGAATGGAAAGATAACTTCAAATTTTATGCAAAAGCATTAAATAAAGAAAAAGAAGGTCAAAAGGTTTTAGCTGATTACGATAAAAGTATGAAAGATTTAAAAGCCAAACTTGGCGATAAAGTAAATCAAGAAATCTCTATGGTTCGCTTCATGCCTGGTGATGTTCGTATTTATCACGGTGATACATTCTCTGGTGTAATTTTAAAAGAACTTGGATTTAAACGTCCTGGTGATCAAAATAAAGATGACTTCGCGGAGCGTAACGTATCTAAAGAACGTATTTCTGCAATGGATGGCGATGTATTATTCTACTTCACATTCGATAAAGGAAACGAGAAAAAAGGTTCCGAATTAGAAAAAGAATATATTAATGATCCTCTATTTAAAAACTTAAATGCAGTGAAAAATAATAAAGCATACAAAGTTGACGATGTTATTTGGAATACAGCTGGTGGTGTAATGGCCGCTAACCTACTATTAGATGATATCGAAAAACGCTTTGCTAAATAATATTTCCTTAACCAGCTCCCCTTCTATGGAGCTGGTTATTTTTCAATTCACTTAAATGTCACATTATTTCATTTTGTATTTTTATTCCCAATATGTTATATTATAAAAGTAAATAGAATATATTTTCTCTATATCAGAATAAATATTTTAATCTAAATTTTCTGATTAATCACTATTTTATTTTCTTTTAGAATTCAATTATTACATTTGAAAACGCTTATCATCTCGTTTTCAGGGCAAAATACAGTAACGGTTGAAGAAAAATAGAATTTTTTTAGGAATTTTCTTTCTATTTCCATATAATTCTATTGACTTCTAAATATTTTGTAAATTAAAATGATTACATAAATATCCGTTATACAGGATTAGGGGGAAACAAACATGGATGCAGCTTTAAAATTAGACAAAGCTGGAGAGCAACAATCACCAAAAAAACATCCACCAGGATTATATTTGTTGTTCTTTACAGAGGCATGGGAAAGATTTAGTTATTACGGAATGCGTGGCTTATTAGTTCTTTATTTAACAACGAGCTTAGTAAGCGGCGGTTTAGGATTTGATAAAGCAGTTGCAGTTCAAATTTACGGTATTTTCACAATGTTAGTATACTTCACACCAATTATCGGTGGTTGGTTAACTGACCATTTCATTACGAAGCGCCATGCCATTACTATTGGTGGTATCATTATGGCAATTGGTAACTTTGTACTATTTTCAATGAACACTAAAACTGGACTATTTTTAGGATTAGGATTATTAGTTATTGGTAACGGATTCTTCAAACCAAATATTTCGACTTTATTAGGTCAATTATATAGCGAAAACGATTCTCGTCGTGATAGTGCCTTCACTATCTTCTACATGGGAATTAACTTAGGGGCTCTTATTGCTCCATTCATTTGCGGTTACTTCGCAGATTATAGATACGGTTTCTTAACAGCTTGTATCGGTATGATTATTGGACAGCTTGCCTTTAATTTCTTAGCACCTCGTTACTTAGGGTCTATTGGAACAACTGTTGTCGGTAAAAAGTCTAAAGAAAAAAATGCAAAAGCAATTGAGAAAAAGCCTTTAACAACACAAGAGAAAAAACGTACTACTGCAATTTTAATTTTAACTTGTTTCGTTGTATTCTTCTGGGCAGGATTTGAACAAGCTGGTAGTTCTTTAACACTTTACACAGATAAGTTCGTAGATCGTACAATTGGTGGATTTACAATTCCAACACCTTGGTTCCAATCTGTAAACCCACTATTCATTATCTTACTAGCATTACCGGTTTCTGCATTATGGATTAAACTTTCAAAAACAAAAAATGGTGATTTAAAAATCCCAACAAAAATGGCTTTAGGTATGATTTTACTAGGGATTGGATATTTAGTTCTAACTTTAGCTGTATTAAAAACTGGTAGCGACGAAGGTAACATTACAATGAAAGCAAACTTACTATTCATTGTATTCACTTACATGTTCCATACAATTGGTGAATTATTCTTATCACCAATCGGATTATCTATGGTAAGTGCAATCGCTCCTGTTAAATTAGCATCATTATTAATGGGTGTATGGTTAGCTGGTACTGGCTTCGCAAACTTATTAGCAGGACAATTAGCTGCTTTCACTCAATCTTTAGGATATTTAGAAGTATTCGCAAGCATCGGTGTTATCGTAATCGTGCTAGGATTAGTACTTCTTATGTTCTCTAAGAAAATTGCACATATGATGGAATAAGAAATAAAAGACGCTTCTAAACATTTAGAAGCGTCTTTTCTATTACTTCTCCTCTAAAGCCGTCACATTCACGTGAACGCTTTCTCCAGGATTAGATACATCATACACCTGCGCAACCCCACTCTGCTCGTCACAGCTCTCAATCCATACTGGTACGCCCTCATATGTAACATCAATTCTACTTGAAGAAGATAAAATTTGTTTCACACGTTTTACATCCATACTACTATTCCTCCTTTTTACTTGCTACACTCCTTTCTATCTTTTCTTTTCCCTTTAGAATATATTCCATATAGCAACATGTTAATTGATATCCTTTTCTTCCTTACATGCTAACATTTTCTTTCCTATTACCTTTATGACAAATAAAAAAAGACGTATATCTCACACGTCTTTTTCCATAATATTCAAATTTTAAGAAAATAATGTTTTTACAACTTCACTTACTTTATCATTATGAATTTGATAATACACTTCTAATCCTCGTCTTTCAAAGCGCACTACTTTATTTTGTTTTAATTTCGTTAAATGTTGCGAAACCGTTGATTGTGGAATTTCTAATACTTCCTGTAATTGTGTTACATTACAAGTTCCACGTTGCATTAGTTCCATTACTAGGCGTAAACGTAACGGATGCGCTAACGCTCTTAACATTTGTACATCTTCTTCTGAAATACGACATTCGAATTGATTTTGGCTCATAAAGTTCCCCTCATTTTCGTTTTTATTTTCTTTTTATTTATTTATATATCTGTTCTTATATTTCCTGTTACGACATAACTTTATCAACTTATAAAGCCGAAATTTTTTTCCATCTTAACCAGCAAAGAACTCAGGAAATAATCCTTGCTGATTTTGAATATTATACTATATGATATAACGAAAAAGCAAAACAACGGGCTGCAAATACTTTGCTTGTAAACGTTGTTTTATCAAGCTTTTTGTTATATTTTCACCTCATTGCAACGTGCAGTAATAATATCGTAAAATACCATCTATAATTGATAACCTTTCGTAAAGTAGTTGGAGTATACTTAACCTATTTGTTACACTAAAAGGAATTTTCAGTAAAAAGAGATACTGTAACATTAAAAATTAACTTATTGCTTTTTAATTCGTATTTAATAGCTTGAACTGTGACGGAATACTTCCTATTAAGTGCATTTCACTGTCCCCTTTCTGACTTGATCAAATGGGACAAGCTACACCATTCAATATAATGACGGTCTCTAATATAGAGCTTTAGGACCAATAATGTATAAATAACTAAAAGAAAATAATATGCAAATAATTCATCTAGCCCACTCAAACCTATTTGAGTGGGCTTTTTGTCTACTTTATGAACAAAGCATTTCTTTTAACACTATTATGGAATAATTATACTTTTTTACGTTGACAATAGTGTTGAAGGAGAATATACTAAGCATGTAAGTTGATTGTGAATAGTTTCACAAATAATGTGAATTTCTTCACATAAAATAGATAGGAGTTGTCATTATTATGAGTACTTGGACACAAATTTATGACCCATTAAACAATATTTGGTTATCTGCACTAATCGCAGCACTTCCAATTTTCTGCTTCATCATTTGTTTAATGGGACTGAAAATGAAAAGTTATATGGCTGGCCTTTACAGTGTGATTGTCGCTATTATTCTTGCTATATTCGTTTATAAAATGCCAGCAACTGTAGCTGTAGCATCTGCCGGATTCGGTGTTTTATCTGGATTTTATCCAATTTGTACTATCGTTATCGCAGCAATTTTCCTTTACAAATTAACTGTTAAAACAGAGCAATTCAATGTCATTCGTGATAGTATCTCAAGCATTACAAATGACCAACGTTTACAAGTATTATTAATCGCTTATTCTTTCGGTGCTTTCTTAGAAGGCGCAGCTGGGCTAGGGGTTCCAGTTGCTATTACAGCTGCATTACTTGTAGGTATGGGCTTTAACCCATTAAAAGCAGCAGGTATTTGTTTAGTAGCAAACATCGCTGGTGGTGCTATGGGTGCTATGGGTATCCCAGTTACAGTACCAGCACAATTAACTGAACTAGATGCATTAACTATCGGTCGTCAAACTGTTCTTATTTTACCTTTCATTAGTATTGTTTTACCTTTCTTACTTGTATCAATGGTTGATGGAATTAAAGGTATTAAAGAAACTTGGCAAGGTATTCTTGTAAGTGGTGTTTCTTTCGCGGTTACTCAGTTCGTTGTAACTTACTTCTTAGGTGCAGAACTTACTAATATTTTCGCAGCCGTTGTAAGCATGATCTCTCTTGCATTATTCTTACGTGTTTGGCAGCCAAAATCTTCTACTAAAGAAGAAAAACAAGAAGAAAAAGTATCTCATACATTCAATCAAATTTTATATGCCTGGTCTCCATTCGTATTCTTAACTGCATTCGTAACAATCTTTAATTTAAAACCAATTAAAGCTTTATTTGCTCCGGATGGCGCACTAGCAAACTTAGTATTTAACATTCAATTCCCTGGTCTTCATAATGCTGTTATGAAAACTACACCTATTACAAAAGCTGATACACCTTTCGCAGCTGTTTTCAAGTTTGATGTATTCTCATCTACAACTACTGCAATCGTATTAGCAATTATCGTTTCACTTATCGTATACCGCGTAAAAGGTAAAATGGTTAAAGAATTAATGGTTGAAACAATGAAAGAACTAAAAGCTCCAGTATATACAATTTGTAGCGTTATCGCTTTAGCTTACGTAGAGAACTACTCTGGTATGTCATCTACACTTGGACTTGCATTCTCTTCTACAGGTAATGCATTCCCTGTTCTTTCTCCGATCTTAGGATGGATTGGCGTATTCATTACAGGATCAGTAGTATCAAGTGGTTCATTATTTGCACCGCTTCAAGCAGTAACTGCAGATCAATTAAACATCGTTCCTTCTACTCTTGTTGCATTAAACGTAGTAGGTGGTACAATGGCAAAAATGGTTTCACCACAATCTGTAGCAGTTGCTTGTGCAGCAGTTGGACTAGTTGGTAAAGAATCTGTCCTATTTAAAACAGCAATGAAATACAGTTTAATCTTCTTAGCTATCATTAGCTTACTTCAATTAAATTCTGTATTTAACATCTTTTAAAAATAAAACACCGATCCAAACGGATCGGTGTTTTTTCACATTACATTACATCTTCTTATTCTTTAGTAAAGAAGCACCAGCAATTTCAGGATGCGTCATTTCGAATGGATCCAAAATAATATCCAATTCTTCTTCTGTCAGTACACCATGTTCTAAGCATAACTCCCTAACAGATTTTCCTGTTTCAATTGCCTCACGTGCAATACGAGATGCTGCTTCGTAACCAATATGAGGGTTAACTGCCGTAATAATTCCAACACTCTTCTCCACATATTGCTTGAGCAATTCTTCATTTGCTGTAATTCCTTTAATACAATATTCACGGAATACGCGGAATCCGTTATTCATAATACTAATAGATTGAATTAAATTAAACACGAGTACAGGCTCCATTACGTTTAACTCTAATTGTCCTGCTTCTGATGCTAAGCAAATTGTATGATCATTACCAATTACTTGGAAAGCAACTTGATTAATTACTTCTGCCATAACAGGATTTACTTTACCTGGCATAATAGATGAACCTGGCTGACGAGCTGGTAATTGAATTTCCGCCAATCCAACACGTGGACCAGATGCCATAATACGAAGGTCATTCGCAATTTTAGACATGTTCATCATACATACTTTTAATGCTGCAGATACTTCTGTGTATGCATCTGTGTTTTGCGTTGCATCAACTAAATGCTCTGCACCAACAAGTGGGAATCCACTAAATGTTCGCAAGTGTTTAACCACTTGTTCAATGTACGTAGGGTTTGCATTTAATCCCGTACCAACAGCTGTCGCCCCCATGTTCACTTCATATAAATGTTGGCGAGACTGTTTAATTCTTTTTATATCACGCTCAAGCACGCGGCTATACGCTTCAAATTCTTGTCCAAGACGAATCGGAACAGCATCTTGTAAATGTGTACGTCCCATTTTAATGACGTGATCAAACTCTTTTGCTTTTGCACGGAAAGCAGCATGAAGTTCTTCCATTGTAATAAGAAGTTCTTCTAACATCATAAGAGTTGCAATATGAATTCCTGTTGGAAACGCATCATTCGTCGATTGAGCCATGTTCACATGCGTGTTTGGACTAATTTTCGCATACTCACCTTTTTCATATCCCATACGTTCTAACGCTCGATTAGCGATTACTTCATTTGTATTCATATTAATAGAAGTTCCAGCACCGCCTTGGATTGGATCCACGATAAATTGATCATGGAATTTTCCATCAACAATTTCTTGCGCCGCTTCTGCAATTTCATGTCCAATGTCTTTAGCTAAGTAACCAGTATCCATATTTGCAAGTGCCGCCGCTTTTTTCACAATTGCCATTGCCGTAATGAGTGACGGATGAATGCGATATCCTGTAATCGGGAAGTTTTCAACAGCACGTAATGTTTGTACACCATAATAAGCTACACTCGGTACTTCCTTTTCACCTAAAAAATCTTTTTCTATACGTATATCCTTCGTTGCTATCATTTTCATCACCTATGCTTTTCATTCTAAATCCTTATCTAAAAAATTCGCCATCTAAAAATACGAGTATCATTCAGAAGAATTTTTCAGTATCCACCTTCACTATATAGCACCTCTTTTGAAAGCGCAAACATTTATTTTTCTATATATACCTTTTATAAAGTGACACCTTAATCAGTGGGGATTTTGTTCATCCCCCACCTAACTTCTTCGCTTTCGCCGAATTTTGAGGTGGGGTCTTACTGCCCACAAATATAGCGGGATAACAATTTATAGAAAATCATTCTTCTACCTTCTTTATTTCCACTCGTTTAATTTGATGCATATCCTTTTCGAGAACTTTAAAAGAAAAGCCGTGTTTTTCAATAACATCTCCTTCAGCAACAATTTGCTTTTGTACCATAATCCAGCCACCAATTGTATCTACATCCTCAGCAATTAAGTGTATGCCAAATAAATCATTTACTTCACTAATAAGCACTTTTCCCTCTACGATTTTACACCCTTCACTTACATGCTCTACAGGCGGGTGCTCGTCTTCATCGTATTCATCTCGGATTTCTCCAACAATTTCTTCTAAAATATCTTCTAATGTAACAATCCCCGCTGTACCACCATATTCATCATATAATACAGCTAATGGGATTCGTTTTCTTTGCATTTGTAATAGTAAATCATGTATAGGAATATTTTCTAGTACTTCAATAACTGGCCTTGTATACGGTGTAATCGAGCACTCCTCATCTCGATTACCATCCATATAACGAATAAATAAATCCTTTACATTAACCATCCCAATAATTTCATCTTTATCTTCACCAAATACGGGATACCTCGTATATTTTTCTTGTGCGATTATTTTAATATGTGTTTCAAATGGTTCATCCTCATATAAACCTACAACTTCCGTACGAGGTACCATAATTTCCTTTGCAACTCTATTATCAAATTCAAAAATATTATTTACATATTTAAATTCCCTTTGATTAATCTCTCCGCTCTCATAACTCTCAGATAAGATTAATCGTAATTCTTCCTCCGAATGAGCAACTTCATGTTCAGAAGCCGGATGTAACCCGAATAACCCTGTCACAACCCTTGCTGAACCATTTAAAGCCCAAATAAACGGATACATTACTCGGTAAAAGTAAATAATTGGCTTCGATAATAATAAGCTAACTTGCTCTGCCCTTTGTATAGCGAGCGTCTTCGGAGCAAGTTCACCAATGACAACGTGTAAAAACGTAATCACTGCAAAGGCAATAATAAACGAAACTGTACTTGCAATTGCAGGAGATAAGTGTAGTTTTAAAAACAACGGCTCGAGTAAATGTTTTATAGTCGGCTCGCCTAACCACCCAAGTCCTAAAGCAGTAATTGTAATACCTAACTGACATGCTGATAAATACTCATCTAAATTTGAAGTTACTTTTTTAGCTGCCAATGCTCCTCGTCGTTTTTCACTAACGAGTTGATCAATACGACTGCTACGCACCTTAATAATTGCAAACTCAACAGCTACAAAAAAACCTGTTAATGCAATAAGAATGACTACCATCAATAATTTTAAAATATCCACATATGCCCTTTAGCTTTCTTAGCTAAAGTTACACCTCCTTTAAAAAAGAAGTTTCACTTTAGTTTCTTCATTTACGCAAAAGCAACCCTATATAAAATTCACCAATTTCAAACCTCATACAATTCTAAAGGTAGCCCATCAGGATCTTGGAAAAAGACGAATTTTTTTCCGGTTATTTCATCCATACGTATCGATTCAGTCTCTACACCACATTCATTTAAATGTTTCACAGCTTCTCCTATATTTGTAACAGCAAATGCTAAATGTCTAAGTCCAGCCGCTTCCGGGAAACTTGGGCGCTCAGGCGGACTTGGAAATGAAAATAATTCAATTTGATACTCTTCCCCTACACATAAATCTAACTTATAAGAATCTCGTTCCTTTCTATATACTTCATTTATCGCTTTAAAACCTAATATCCGAGTATAAAAATCCTTTGACACTTCATAATTTGAACAAATAATTGCAACGTGGTGCACTCTACATATATTCATGCTCTCTCTATTCCTTTCTTTACCAAAGATGCATATTCTCCCTTGAAATGAAAAACATATATAGCAGAATATCTCTTTTAGGGGGCTTACTATGAAATTTATTACTTTTTTCGTGGGACTTATCGTTGTTTTCTTCCTTGCTTATATTGCTAGCAACAATAAGAAACATATTAAATTTAAACCAATTTTCATCATGCTTATTATACAGTTGATCTTAACCTATTTATTATTAAATACAGAAATCGGCCTCATACTTATTCGGGTCATTTCCAGTCTGTTTACAAAGCTACTCGAGTATGCTGCTGATGGTATAAACTTCGTATTTGGCGGTCTTGCCAATAAAGGTGAAATGTCATTTTTCCTTACTGTACTATTACCAATTGTCTTCATTTCTGTCTTAATTGGTATACTACAACATTTCAAAATACTACCATTTTTTATTCGTTGGATCGGTTACTTCCTTAGTAAAATAAATGGTCTTGGGAAATTAGAATCTTACAACGCTATCGCCTCTGCCATTGTCGGCCAATCAGAAGTTTTTATTACGGTAAAAAAACAATTAGCTCAAATTCCAAAACACCGTCTTTATACACTTTGTGCTTCTGCCATGTCAACCGTATCTATGTCTATCGTAGGTGCCTATATGACAATGATCGAACCTAAATATGTAGTAACCGCACTCGTCCTCAATTTATTTAGT
Organism: Bacillus cereus group sp. BfR-BA-01379; assembly: GCF_022663605.1. NCBI lineage: Bacteria > Bacillati > Bacillota > Bacilli > Caryophanales > Bacillaceae > Bacillus > Bacillus cereus group sp. BfR-BA-01379. The sequence goes on along the minus strand of NZ_JAKUFT010000065.1, from coordinate 6,853 downwards.
GGTTTTATTATCGTGCTCATCATTAATCCTTACGACGTTAAAGATGACGAAGATATTTTAGAGATTAAAGGCGAAAAGCAAAGCTTTTTTGAAATGCTTGGAGAATACATTCTAGATGGCTTTCGCGTAGCTATTGTTGTCGGCGCTATGCTCATCGGATTCGTCGCATTAATGAGCTGCATTAATGACCTATTCCTCATTATATTCGGCATTAATTTCCAGCAATTAATCGGCTACGTATTTGCACCTGTTGCATTCCTTATCGGTGTACCAAGTTCCGAAATTGTCACAGCTGGTAGCATTATGGCAACAAAGCTTGTAACAAATGAATTTGTAGCAATGATGGACCTTAGTAAAATTTCTAATAGCCTTTCTCCTCGTACAGTGGGTATCATTTCTGTTTTCCTCGTTTCTTTTGCCAACTTTTCTTCTATCGGTATTATTTCAGGTGCGGTAAAAGGATTAAACGAAGAACAAGGAAACGTTGTTGCCAGATTTGGCCTTAAATTACTATACGGAGCTACTCTCGTCAGTATTTTATCTGCAATTATCGTAAGCATTATGTTGTAATCAGGTAAAATTTTATCATTTTCTTATCCCTATCTTTTGTATACAATAACGAATAGATGTCTTTATAAATAATCAAGACATCTATTTTTTATACATGTACAATCGCTTTTATTTAGCGTACAATATTTTTTATGTGTTTGAATGCGCTTCTAGATGTATACACTTTGATAGCTTTAAAGGAGAAAAAATGATGAAATCCGATATGAACAAAGATACTCGAGCCAAAAAAGGACTCTCAAAGAAAAAACGACTACTTTGGTTCCTTCTTATTCCATTACTGATTATAGCACTTGGAGCAGGAGGATATTCCTTCCATATATACAGTAAAGCAAAGTCTGTATTAAGTAATGCCTATTCTGAACTGGGCCGCGGGGATAAATCCAGCAAACGTGAAAAAGCCGTGAAACCTATGACTGACAACATTTCCGTACTTATTATGGGTGTTGATGAAAGTGAAATTAGGGACAAGAATTACGGAAAAGCAACTCGCACGGATGCGCTATTACTTGCAACAATTAATAAAAACGACAAATCTGTTAAACTTGTCAGTATTCCACGTGACTCACGTGTCTTCATTAAATCACGTGACAAATACGATAAAATTACACACGCACACGTATTCGGTGGTGTAGACAGCACGATTGATACCGTAGAGAACTTTTTAGATGTTCCAGTTGATTACTATGTAAAATTCAACTTTAAATCATTTATTAAAATTGTCGATTCCCTTGGTGGTATTACTGTCGATGTTCCCGTTGAATTCACAGAACAAAATAGTAAAGACGAACCAGATGCTATTCATTTGAAAAAAGGACGTCAACATTTAAATGGAGAAGAGGCATTAGCACTAGCTAGAACACGTCATATCGATAGTGATTATATGCGTGGTCAACGACAACAGCTTGTTTTAGAAGCTATCGCTGAAAAAGCACTATCTCTTAATTCTATTAATAAAATTGGTGGTCTACTCGACGCTGTCGATAAAGACTTAAAGACAAATTTAACCTTTGACGATATGATGACCATTGCAAAAAATTCAATGGATTCCAATTTAAAAATGGACAAAATGCAAATAGAAGGTACTGATAAATATATAGGTGGTATTTATTATTACGTTCCAAATGAAAAAAGCGTCAATACTATTTCGACAACACTACAAGAACATCTCGGTGTTACGAATAAAAATGAACATAAAAAATTATAATAAAAAGGCTGCTAGATCTTTCTAGACAGCCTTTTTATTATAATTTTCAACATATTTCTCGTTCATATTGTGACAAAAAGAGACAATTATTACAACAGTGTAACATTTTTTATAAAAACATTACACACATAGTGGAAATAATAGTATACTAGTACGTATATACTGTTATTTTCATCATTTTTATACAAAAAATGTAATACATATACTTATACAAAAATTTCTGGGGGGAAATAAATGAAGCTAAGTAAAATACTGATCGGTTCTGCAATTACTGGAGGCATATTACTTTGTATCGGCGGTGTTGGTGGATATCAATATGTATCCAAACTAAATAATCAATTAGATACTACTGCATTACCAAATACTACATTTGAAGGTATTTCTCTCGATGGAAAAAATAAAAAAGATATTCAAGCAATTATTAATCAAAAGGTAACTGAATTAGACCAAAAATCTCTTACCTACATATTCCAAAATGATAAACAAACGTACACATGGAAAGATTTAGGGATAAATTATAAAGAAAAAGATATTATCGACAAAATCTTTAAAGAACAAGAAGGAAATGCAATGAATCGTTACAAAATGCGGAAGCAGGCTGAAAACGGTGAATTAAAACGTGATTATAAATTAACAGCTCAATTAAATACAACTGCTTATGAAAGCTTTATGAAGGATAAATATAATGACACATTAAAAACTCCTGTTAATGCCGAATTAAATGTTGAAGGCTCTACAGTAAATATTAGCCAAAGTCAAAATGGAGAAAAAATTGATAAAGGAAAGTTAACTGATTTAACGAAACAGGCCATTACTTCTGGCACATCAGACGTTACGTTACCAGTTACACTCTTAAAACCTGAGCGTTCTACAGAAGATATACAGAAAATGGGGATTAAAGAAGTAATTGCTGAATATTCAACCCCAATGGCTGGTCGTAATGGAAACCAATCCTATAACGTAAATAAGTCAGCTAATACTTTAAGTGGAGTTATTGTCGCACCTGATGAAACGTTTAGTTTTAATGGCCGTGTTGGCGTAACGGATGCTGCACATGGTTATAAATCCGCAGCAGTATTTTCAGAAGGTAAAGTTATACAAAGTGCAGGTGGAGGCGTTTGCCAAGTTAGTAGTACTTTATATAGCGCCGCTTTAAGGGCAGATTTAGGAATTGTTTCTCGAAGCAATCATTCCATGCCCGTAAATTATTTACCACTTGGGCAAGATGCAGCAGTGGCAGATTATGGTCCGGATTTAAAATTTAAAAACAATACAGGCAATCATATTTATATTCAAGCATTTTCAAATGGAGGTAGTATTACTACTCGTATTTTCGGCACAAATACTGGTAAAAATGTTGAAGTTTCTTCTCAAGTAATTAGTAGAGCTAATGACAAAATAACAGCGGTAACGTACAAAAAAGTAACACAAAACGGTGAAGTAATCTCAAATGGACAAATTTCAAAAAGCGTATATAAAAGCGCTCCAAAACAATGAGGTGCTAATAAACAGGTAAATTTCCAAAAAGAAAAAGGCGTGATTTAGTCACGCCTTTTTCTTTTGCAATAATAGTAAAAAAGCTTCGAGATGGTCTTTCGTTTCTTCTAAAGACCACATGCGATTTCCTTGCTTCGCAGCTAATACGCACGCCTCTTCCCAAGTATTCTTTTTCTTCATATATAATAATTCATCGCGTAATTTCAAAACAAGTTCTTCATCCTCTTGCTCTATAAACTCTTCCATCACGCCTACTATTTCCTCTTCATGAACACTTAACGTACAGTACGATTTAAGAAAGTATTGTAATGTCGTATACATATGTACTCCCCCTTCTTATTTGTCAGATGGATAAGAAGTAATGATCTTATATCCTAAATCTCCTGACTTATCTCTCGCCAAAACAGTAACAGTTTTTACTAGCTTGTCTTTTACATTCATATTTTTCTTTATGACCGTTTTTCCAACCGGGAATGAATGAGTTGTATTTAATACAAGACGAGCCTCTTTAGAATTTTTTAACCAATCTTGAATTTCCTTATCATGCTGTTTCAAACTATCTTTTACAGCTTTCGTCGCTGTTTCCTTATCATAGTATGTACTTGCCGCTGATACTTTATCTGTCTTCAAGCGATTCTTCAAATCCTCTTCTGATTTTCCAACATGTCTTTCAATCGTATGACCATTTTTAGGTGGTCCTTCCATTTCATCTAAAATATTATCACTAATTTTTTCTACTGATGTCGATTGATTCCCTGTTTGTTTCTCTGTTTTTTGTTCTTTTCCTGCACATCCACTTAAGATCAGCATGAATGCCAATAAACCACTCAAGAAAAGACTACTTATTCGTTTCATCATATCACCTCTTCCATGATTATTATCGTAACTTCACTAAAAGTCAATTTCACAACGAAAAAACATATACATTTTTTAAATTCCTCATCAATTTTGCCATATTACCACCGGATTTTCATAAAAACACTATTTTCGACCCTTCTGTAAATATACCCCCATGTTTTTCTAATTATTTCCCGAGTTAATTCAACCCTAATACAACCAAATAACCCCTTTTAAAAAAGGTTTTTTTGGTTATTTTCCAAAAAAATAAATATACCCCCTTTTCAATATACCTAATACCCATATAAGGTATATTGATGGTGTTTTATCAACATTTCCCTACATTATGTAAATTTGCACTTGCCTACACAATAGAAATATGGTGTAATGCAAAAAAAGATAAAGGATTTTAAACAATGGCTGAAACAATTCAAAACTTCTTAACAGACTATTATTCAATCGCAATTCCACTTAGTATCTTAATCAACATCATCATCAGTCTTTTAGGTTTCATCCCTAGTATTTTTTTGACCGCCATTAACATACAGCTCTTTGGCGTAGTAAACGGCACAATCATTTCGATCATAGGTGAGGCCTTAGGGGCTATTATTTCGTTTTATATTTATCGTATAGGCCTTCAAAAGTTCACTCACGATAAAGTAAATAAGTATCCTAAGGTAGAACGTCTTCTTTACGTAGAAGGTAGAGAGGCCTTTCTACTCGTTCTATCGTTTCGATTCATACCTTTCATTCCATCAAGTATCGTTACTTTATTTGCCGCTCTAGGCAAAATGTCATTACTATCCTTCAGTATTGCCAGTACAATAGGTAAAATACCGTCCTTATTAATTGAAGTATATTCTGCATACCATGTTATAAACGGTACAAACGAAGCAAAGTGGATTGTAACAATCGCAGGTTGTATTGGATTGTATTATTTGTGGAAAAAATGGAGAAAAAAATAAAGAAGGAGCCTATGCTCCTTCTTTATTTTTGAGGTATTTTATTAATAGCTATCTCTTAAAACCTTAGTTTATACCAACAGCACTAAATGATTGCTTAACTGCTGCTACTTCCGCAGAAGTCGCACCATATAAATCAGCTGCAGCTTGTACTGCACCAGCACGAGCTTGGCTAAATGTAGTAGATTGAGTGAAATATTGCGTGTTTGCACGGTAATAAATTGCACCTAGCTTGTCTTTACCGATACCAGTTACAGTTACACCAGAATGTGTACCGCCATTCGCTAATAAATAAGCTTGTTTGTTAATGATACCACTGTTCGTATGAACTCCACCGTTATCACTTGAACCAGTGTAACGCTTAGAGTAATGGTCTGGGTCACCATATTTCGCTGGATCACTCATAGAGCGAAGCGCATCTCCTGCTTTTCCAGGAGTGTAAATATCTTCACCAATCTCCCAATCTGGATTACGATTATCATAGAATTCTACTAAAGTACCAAAGATATCAGAAATTGCTTCATTTAGCGCTCCCGATTCATTTTGATAAATTAAATTCGAGCTATTTTCCGTAACCGCATGCGTTAATTCGTGACCAATTACATCAATACCACCCGATAATGAAGTGAATGTTACACCATCACCATCTCCGTATACCATTTGTGAGCCGTTCCAGAATGCATTATTATACTTACTTCCATAATGCACAGTTGATTTTAACGGTGCTCCTGCATCATTAATAGAGTTTCTATTAAATGTAGCTTTATAATAATCATATGTTCTACCTGCATAGTAATGAGCATCTACTGCCGCTGCATCATACGCTGCATTGAAAACATTATCTGCATCTGCCCATAATGTCCCTGGTAATGTTGAACGGTTTTTCGCATCATATGTGAAAATCGTCGCTCCGCGAGTATTGTCTTGTAAGTAGTAAGATGATCCAGATAATGTTGTATTAAGCGACTTCGTGTCTCCTAATACACCTTTACCAGTTCCTACTTTATTTGTTCCTGTTACAGGCTTTATAACCGCTTTTGCATCCTGCTTAGGAGCATCTTGTTTAACCGGAGACTTATCATCATTCGTCACATGATCAATTGTATTATATTTATTTAACACTTTACCGCTGTCTGCTTCAATGAAATAGTAGTAGTTTCCTGGACTTGGATCTAAGAAGTTCAAGTTTACAACGTATGCATATGTTGTTTCTTCACCGTTTTGATATACATATAAGTCCGCTTTTGGTTCTACCTCATATTTAGGTGTAACCCCTAAATCTTTTTGCGCGATTTCAATTGCTTTTGCGCCTTCGATCTTATTTTTATTTTTCAACTTGTCCTTTTTGTCTAAATCAGGCGCAACTGTTCCAGACAATACTTTTAAAGAGCCATCTTTACTTACGTGAGCTACTTGAGTAGACCCCCATACAGGTACTCCTTCGTAAACTTGTTGCAAACGTACTACTGTTGAATCAGTTACAGCATCTTTCTTCACTTGTTTCACTTTGAAAGAATCTTGCGCACTCTTTTCCCCTAGCTTGTAATCACCTTTTGCTGCGTTTAAGTAATCAAACACAACAGATTCTGCTTTCTTGCCAGTCGCTCCAGTTAAATCACCAGAAATAAACTCAGGTGACTGCACCGTCTCATTGTACTTCTTCGTAGAGAGCACATTTTTAGAATCCGCAAATGCAGAGCCTGTCCCTCCAAACGTTGTAACTGCCATTCCTGTCGCTAACACTAATGCTAAACTTTTCTTTTTCATGAACCTTCCCCCTAAT
>NZ_JAKUFT010000064.1:0-29670 GCF_022663605.1 Bacillus cereus group sp. BfR-BA-01379 | reverse complement strand
GCATCGTTGCCTTGGTGAGCCGTTACCTCACCAACTAGCTAATGCGACGCGGGTCCATCCATAAGTGACAGCCGAAGCCGCCTTTCAATTTCGAACCATGCAGTTCAAAATATTATCCGGTATTAGCCCCGGTTTCCCGGAGTTATCCCAGTCTTATGGGCAGGTTACCCACGTGTTACTCACCCGTCCGCCGCTAACTTCTTGAGAGCAAGCTCTCAATCCATTCGCTCGACTTGCATGTATTAGGCACGCCGCCAGCGTTCATCCTGAGCCAGGATCAAACTCTCCAATAAAGTTAGTTTGTCTAGCATCTAAAAATAAAAATTGACGTTTCACGTTGTTTGTTTCGTTCAGTTTTCAAAGAACTACTTGGTCGCTCATTTGCGACTTCCTTATGTTAACATCTTCGTTTTTCGATGTCAACTAAGTTTTTCAATTTCTTTTTTGTCGTTTTCTGCGTTTCCGCATCAGCGACGGTTATTAATATATCATGGTAAAAAATGAAATGCAACACCTTTTGAAAACTTTTTTTAAATTAACTACATTTCTTTTTTAATATCATATACTTAAACGAAATATCTCTTTCATTTCTAAGGGATTCCTACATATATTCTATATAAAGTCACTCTACCCTAAAACATTTCTTTCTATAATAAATGTTTTATTCATATACCATATCATACAAGGAGGAATACATATGGACTATGCCGATTTATTAATCAAACTAGGTCTCTCGGCTATTTTAGGATTCGCTATCGGTTTAGAGCGCGAATTAAAACGGAAACCACTTGGTTTAAAAACTTGTTTAGTTATTTCTATTATTAGTTGCCTCCTAACGATTGTTTCTATTAAAGCGGCTTACAATTTACCACATACTGATCATATGAATATGGATCCACTTCGACTTGCCGCTCAAATTGTATCAGGGATTGGTTTTTTAGGTGCCGGTGTTATTTTACGAAGAGGAAACGATAGTATTGCAGGGCTAACGACTGCTGCTATGATCTGGGGTGCTTCCGGTATTGGTATTGCTGTTGGGGCCGGATTCTATATCGAAGCGATTTTCGGAATGTGTTTCCTTATGATTAGTGTCGAACTTATACCATTAACAATGAAATTTGTAGGACCAAGATCATTTCGTCAACGTGATATCGCAGTAAAACTTGTTGTGCGAAATATGGACAATATCCCAATTGTAATTGAAGAAATAAAAGAAATGGATATAAAAGTTAAGAATATGAAGCTCAAAACATTAGAGAATGGCTCGCACTATTTGCATTTGAAATTATGTATCGATCAAAAAAGACATACCGCTGACGTTTACTACGCTCTCCAGCATCTTGAAAGTGTTCAACAAACTGAAGTGGAAAGTATGTAATGTAAAAAACTCTCTTTTAAATTAGAGAGTTTTTCTTTTTTCTATAATGGTAACAATGAATGTAGTCCTGCAAAGTAAGGAGGAATAAGAGTTTGAAATCCCGTCCAAATTTAGTAGATACATTTCGTGATTCCATTATTTTTCGTTTAATTTGCTTTATTGTTGTACTTACTGCTTTTTCCGGATTTCTTATACATAGATTAGAACCATCGCACTTCACCACATGGTTTGATGGAATTTGGTGGTCAATCGTTACTATCTTCACCGTTGGCTATGGTGACTTTGCCCCACATACACTAATAGGCAAACTTATCGGTATGGGTATTATTTTATTAGGAACCGGGTTTTGTTCTTATTATATGGTTTTGTTCGCTACTGAAATGATTAGTAAACAATATATGAAGATTAAAGGAGAAGAAGCTGCGACTTCTAACGGACATATGATCATTGTAGGATGGAACGAACGGGCAAAGCATGTTGTCAAACAAATGCATGTTTTACAACCGAATCTTGATATCGTTTTAATTGATGAAACACTTTCTTTACTTCCAAAACCATTTCATCATTTAGAATTTATAAAGGGGTGCCCCCATCACGATCAAACTTTATTAAAAGCTAATATTACAACAGCACACACTATATTAATAACAGCTGATAAAGAAAAAAATGAAAGCTTAGCAGATACACAGTCCATTTTAAATATTTTAACTGCAAAAGGACTCAATCCAAACATTCATTGCATCGCTGAACTTCTTACTTCTGAACAAATACAAAATGCAACGAGAGCTGGTGTATCAGAAATTATAGAAGGAAATAAATTAACGAGCTATGTATTTACCGCTTCTCTTTTATTCCCTTCCATTTCAGGTGTCCTATTCTCACTTTACGATGAAATCTCTGATAATAAATTACAACTGATGGAGCTTTCTCCTTCCTGCACAGGACAAACTTTCGCAAATTGCAGCTATACTCTTTTAAAGCAAAACATTCTATTACTAGGTATAAAGCGCGACGAACAATATATGATTAATCCAGTCCATTCCTTTATTCTCATTGAAAGCGACATACTCATTGTTATTCACCATTAATAAAATGACGCTCTAGTTCTTGTATGAGCACTTTCCCAATATTGATATATTTTCTTTTCACATCTCCATCTGGATCTTTCGGCTCAGCAAATTGATCCATTCCACTCGTTCCGGCTGCTAAAGTATTTACATGATCATCTAGTTCGTCTTGATATACGTGCGAAAGAATATACGGCGTTTCAAGACGGACGATTACGCCCGGCACATCTAGTTCGCCATTCACTGCCTTAAATGGCACTCGTAAAAATTGATAGCCATCTTCTTCATCAATTTTATAATCAAAGCACCCTTTATCATAATCCCAATTGCCACCAATGCTATATCCGAGTGGCTTCATTATCTCTTCTAGCTTATATAACGCATATGTACGTCCTTCTAAATTGGATTGAATCGGAATCAAGCCCATCCCTCCTAGCCTTTTTCTTTAGCATACCCACTCTAGTTTGAATATACCGCTGGACTTTTCGATGAAATAATAAAAAGCGACCGGAATCCGGTCGCTTTTTATTATTTTAAACGCTCTTCTAATTCTGCTTTTAACTCTTCAAATCCTGGTTTACCAAGTAAAGCAAACATGTTTTTCTTGTATGCCTCTACTCCTGGTTGGTCAAATGGATTTACGCCTAATAAGTAGCCGCTCATCGCACATGCTTTTTCGAAGAAGTATACAAGGTAACCGAATGTGTACTCATTTAATTCAGGGATATTTACGATTAAGTTTGGTACTCCACCATCGCTGTGTGCAAGTAATGTACCTTCGTATGCTTTTGTGTTTACGAAGTCTACAGTTTCACCAGCAAGGTAGTTTAATCCATCTAAATCGTTTTCTTCTGATTCGATTGTTAGTTCATGTGTAGATTTACCTACTTTCAGAACTGTTTCGAATAAGTCACGACGACCTTCTTGAACGTATTGACCTAATGAATGTAAGTCAGTTGAGAAGTTTGCTGAAGATGGGAAAATACCTTTTTGATCTTTTCCTTCACTTTCACCAAATAACTGTTTCCACCACTCAGAGAAGTATTGAAGTGCTGGCTCATAGTTAACAAGCATTTCAATTGTTTTTCCTTTATTGTATAAAGCATTACGAACTGCTGCATATTGGTAAGCTGGGTTTTCTTCTAGTTCTGATGTACCGAAGTCACCATGACCAGCAGCTGCACCTTTCATCATCTCTTCAATATTTAAGCCACTTACTGCGATTGGTAATAAACCAACTGGCGTTAATACAGAGAAACGTCCTCCAACATCATCTGGAATAACGAATGTTTCGTAACCTTCGTTATCAGCTAATGTTTTTAATGCACCACGTGCTTTATCTGTCGTTGCATAAATACGTTTGCGAGCCTCTTCTTGTCCATACTTTTCTTCTAATAACTTACGGAAAATACGGAATGCTAGTGCCGGCTCTGTTGTTGTACCTGATTTGGAAATAACGTTAATAGAGAAGTCTTTACCTTCTAATACGTCCATTAAATCTTTCATGTAAGTGGAGCTAATGTTTTGTCCAACAAATAGCACTTGTGGAGTTTTACGTTGTTCTTTAGATAGCGTGTTGTAGAAAGAATGGTTTAACATTTCGATTGCTGCACGTGCTCCTAGGTAAGAACCACCGATACCTACAACAAGTAAAATGTCAGAGTCATTTTTAATTTTTTCTGCGCATTTTTGAATGCGAGCAAATTCTTCTTTGTCATATTGAAGCGGAAGGTCTACCCACCCAAGGAAATCGTTCCCAGCTCCAGTTTTTTCGTGGATTGCGTGATGTGTTACTTTCACTGCATCACGTAAATAAGTGATTTCATGTTCACCGATGAAGGATAACGCTTTAGAATAGTCGAACGTTACATGTGTACTCATCTTTTTCCCTCCAATAATGTATATGTATTTCTGTATTCACTTTAGCGAAACTGAAGTTGTAAATCAAGCGATTCAACAATTGTAAACGTAACCAATATATATTTTTTAGAAAAAGTTCATTTTTTGCATAAAAATTCGCATTTTTCGGTATAGATGTATATACATCCTTTTTCTTATATTTTTTATGTATAAAAACAACATAACTACCCCATTCTATAAAGGAGTTAATTAACTCATCGCTTGCTCATGCTTCACAATTAAGGGGGGCTTTTTCATGAGTACTCTGCAACGTATCGCATTAGTCTTTACTGTAATTGGCGCTGTGAACTGGGGACTGATCGGGTTCTTCCAGTTTGACTTAGTGGCAGCCATTTTCGGTGGACAAAACTCAGCTCTTTCACGTATTATTTACGGAATCGTCGGTATTTCTGGGCTTATCAATCTTGGTTTACTCTTTAAACCATCAGAAAATCTTGGTACTCACCCAGAAACGAACGAAATCCACTAGTCAGTATGTCTTTATTTCACCTCCGACATACGAATATGATTGCATGCAATCATATTTGCAAATATATATCATAAGACAAAGTAAAAGAGGAACGCTCATATGCGCTCCTCTTTTACTTTGTTAACTCAGACTCTTCAATCCATTCTGTTAGCTTTTCTCGCAGCGTATTAAATCCGTTCTCAGACGGATTCGGTATAAGAATCCGTCCTTGTTTTCTTTTCGCCGCTTTTAACGATAAACTCATTTTTCTGTGTTCTTCATCAATTGAAAGTACTTTTACTTCTACTGTATCGCCGACTTTTAAAAAGTCATGAATATCCTTTACATATCCATTTGTAATTTCAGATATATGCACAAGTCCTTGTGTTTCTGCATCTAACGCTACAAATGCACCGTAATCTTGAATCCCAGTCACTTTCCCTGTTACAACCACTCCTGTTGTATATTGTTCTGACATATGAAACACTCCCATACGTTTACCATTTTCTCTACAATTGTAGATAGCAAAGCAGATGATTTATTGTTAAATATCCGATTAGTTAGTACGTACCCTAAGTAAAGCTACTTAGGATACGCATACCTTATATTAGTAAATTATACCACTATGACAGAACTCATTCAAAATTAACGAAAAATTTCCTGTAGTACGTATAATTCTCCAATATTGGGATAGAATACTAACACATGGCTTTCTAGTATTCCCCCCCTTTTATGGACAAAACGTATTACGTTTTGTCCTTTTTTTATTTTCTATAAACCGTTCCATTCTCTTCATTGCTTCCATTAGTTGTTCAAGAGATGTTGCATACGAGCAACGAATAAATCCTTCACCACTTTCGCCAAATACACTTCCAGGTACAACAGCCACTTTTTCTTCTAATAATAACTGTTCTGCAAATTCCGCTGAAGATAATCCAGTTGAAGAAATGGAAGGAAAGACATAAAACGCTCCGCCCGGTACATGGCATGTTAATCCCATTTCATTGAAAGATGTCGTCATAAAATTACGTCGTTTCTTATAACTATCCCTCATTCGAATTACCTCATCATTCCCCGCGCGTAATGCTTCGAGTGCTGCGAACTGAGACATCGTCGGTGCACACATCATGGAATATTGGTGGATTTTGAGCATTAATTCTGAAAAATGAACAGGAGCTGCAATCATACCGAGGCGCCATCCTGTCATCGCAAATCCTTTTGAAAATCCTGAAATTAAAATCGTATGCTCGCGCATATTTTTAATACTCGCGAAACTTGTATATACCTCGTCGTATACAAGCTCTGCATAAATTTCATCAGATAATACGATTAAATTGTACTTTTCAACGATCACTGCTATTTCTTCAAGCTCAGATTTATTTAACATCGCACCTGTTGGGTTATTTGGTGAACAAAGTAAAATTGCCTTTGTTTTCGCTGTAATAGCTGCTTCAATTTGTTCTGGTTGTACTTTAAACTCATTTTCTAAAGTAGTCGCCACAGGAACCGGAACTCCTCCAGCTAATGTCACAAGCGGTGCATAAGAAACAAAACTTGGTTCAATAATGAGTACTTCATCATCAGGATTTATAATGGTACGCATCGCTACATCTAACGCCTGACTCGCTCCAACTGTAACAATGATTTCATCGTTTGGATCATAAGATACTGCAAATTGTTTTTTTAGATACTTTGCTATTTCTTGACGGAGCTCCAATAATCCTGCATTTGCTGTATAGGACGTATATCCTTGTTCTAAAGAACGGATACATGCTTGCCTTACATTCCAAGGTGTAACAAAGTCAGGCTCTCCTACTCCAAGGGAAATAACACCTTTCATATTCGCTGCTAAATCGAAAAACTTTCGAATACCTGATGGTTGTAAAGATTCTGCTGCTCTAGATAGTTCAAATTGCTTCATGGTGTCACCACAATCCGCTTATCATCATCGTTTTTTTCATAAATAATTCCCTCATGTTTATACTTCTTCAAAATGAAATGCGTTGTTGTAGAAACGACAGATTCAATTGTTGCTAATTTCTCAGAAACAAACATCGCTACCTCTCCCATTGTCTTTCCTTCTAATGTAATAGAAAGATCATATGTCCCTGACATTAAATACACAGACTTCACTTCTGAATAACGATAAATTTGTTCAGCAACCGCATCGAACCCAACGCCGCGCTTTGGCGTAACTTTCACATCGATCATCGCCGTTAAACCTGTATGTTCTTTCACCTTCGTCCAATCGATATGTGTTACATAATCCACAATAATCTTTTCGGCCTCTAATTTTTCTACCATTTTCTTTACTTCTTCTACTTCTATATTTAACAGCTTCGCTAATGTATCTACAGTTAATCGACTACTTTTTTCAAGACAAGCTAATAATTCTAATTCCTTTTCTGTCACCATATAAATCATCCTTCCTTTTCCTTTGTGTCTAAATTATACAAATCCCCCTTCCAGTTTGAAAAGAAGATTTTTTTAGTGAATTATGTCAAAATAAAGTGAAACTTTAATCAGTGGAATGCTTCGCCCCGCTGATTATTAGCCCACACCAATCGGGCTTTTACGGACAGTTGCTTTCCCACCTAACCTCTTTGCTTAAGCTGCTTTTGGAGTTGGGAGGCTTACTGTCCGTTAAAGCGGGGTAAAGTGAAACTTTAATCAGTGGAAAAATGCGTGATAAAGCGAAAGGGGATGGAACCGTGAAACCAAAAGTTTATATTGCCGAACCAGTTCCAGCATTTGTAGAAAAATATTTATCAGAACACTGTGATTATGAAAAATGGGAACAAAATGAGAAAGTACCTCGTGATGTTCTATTGGAGAAAATACAAGATAAAGATGGTTTATTAAATTTTGGATCTGCTATTAATGAAGAATTATTAGATGTAGCTCCTAACTTAAAAGTAGTAAGCAACATTTCTGTCGGTTACGATAACTTTGATTTACAAGCGATGGAAAAACGTAATGTCATCGGAACGAATACACCATACGTACTAGATGATACAGTAGCTGATCTCGTTTTCGCTCTTATGCTATCTGCTGGTCGCCGCGTCTGCGAACTCGACTCCTACGTAAAAAATGGTAAATGGAATGCCGAAATTGGAAAAGAGCACTTCGGACTGGATGTACACCATAGTACAATCGGTATTATCGGAATGGGACGAATTGGTGAAGCCGTTGCAAAACGAGCGAAATTCGGATTTGATATGAATGTTCTTTATTATAACCGTCGCCGTAAAGAAGACGCAGAGCAAAAATTCGATGCTACATATTGTGATTTACAGACGCTACTAAAACAATCTGACTTTATTGTCCTCCTTACTCCACTAACAGATGAAACGTATCATCTTATTGGAGAAAAGGAATTTTCATTAATGAAAGAAACAGCAATCTTCATTAATGCTTCTCGCGGGAAAACAGTAGATGAAGAAGCGTTAATCCATGCATTAACAGAAAAGAAAATCTTTGCAGCAGGCATCGATACGTTTACACAAGAGCCGATTCAAAAAGATAATCCGCTCTTATCCTTACAAAACGTTGTGACTTTACCACACATCGGATCTGCAACATTAAAAACTAGGCAGCAAATGGCTATGACAGCCGCTGAAAATTTAGTTGCAGGGTTACAAGGAAAAACACCGCCTAATATTGTTCGCGGATAATACTGAATAAGCGAAAGGCAAGATGACATCGTCATCTTGCCTTTTTTTGTTAACATATTTTCTTCTTCCTTGGAAATGATATGAACAAAAATCAATGGAGTGACAAAAAATGAATCACGAATATACTTGTCCTTATTTCACTTTTTCCACTCGCGGCACTACCATTCATTACGAATTATATGAACATGACAACAAAACGGAACGTCCTACTTTCGTGCTCATTCACGGCTTTTTATCTTCCTCATTCAGTTACCGCCGTCTTATTCCTTTACTATCGAAAGCAGGAACAGTACTGGCTCTTGATTTACCACCATTCGGAAAAAGTGATAAGTCTCATCTGTTTAAGTATTCTTATCACAATTTAGCAACGATTATTATCGATTTAATTGAACATTTATCTCTCTCAAACATTGTGTTAGTCGGGCATTCTATGGGGGGGCAAATTTCTCTTTATGTAAACCGTATACGTCCTGAATTAATTTCAAAGACAATTTTACTATGTAGCTCTAGCTATTTAGCACGCGCAACCTTACCTTTACTGTATTCTTCTTATTTACCGTTCTTTCATTTATACGTAAAGAACTGGATTATTCGGCGCGGCATCGTTCATAACTTAATGAATGTCGTTCATGATCACTCATTAATTGACGATGAAATGAAAGAAGGCTACTCCGCTCCTTTTTATGACAATCGTATATTCCCTGCTTTAACTCGTATGATACGAGATCGTGAAGGTGATTTATCTTCAACTGAATTACAAAAAATCGAAACACCTACACTACTCATTTGGGGTGAAAAAGATCGCGTTGTTCCTGTACATGTAGGTCATCGACTACACAAAGATTTACCGAATTCGAAATTTATTTCTTACGAAAACACAGGGCATTTACTACCTGAAGAAAAACCTGAAAACGTTTATGAAGAAATCATCGCTTTTTCTGCGCAATAATGTAAAAAGGCTGTCGGAAATTCCGACAGCCTACAATGAACAACTTCCGCCTTCTTTTACTACAAGTAATTCCACAGCTAACTTCTCACATTTTTCAAGCGCAGGTACTTCCTCAAAAGACATAAAGTATATATGTTGAATCTTCTTTGCGATGTATTTCGGATCATCAAACACGCTTACGACGTTCACAACATCGCTCGCTTCTGTTTCATAAAATTCCGGTCCCATTTGAAACGGATCCCAATTCTTCACAACCTCTATCATCTTTTCATATGTACCCATTCGCTTCCCGCCTTTTCACTTTTTAATACTTTTCTTTATCCTATCACATCAGCTATTCTATAAGAAGAGAGAGAACTTTCATAACTTATCGGTTTTACAGAAGAAGGGGGCAAACTTATGCAACTATTTCATAAAACAGTCAATCGTCGTGGAACTCATAGTACAAAATGGGATACATATAAAAACGAAGAACTTATCCATGCTTGGATTGCTGATATGGATTTTGAAGTACCACAACCAATTCAAACTGCTTTAAAGACACGTATCGAGCATCCTATTTTCGGCTACACACTTCCTCCCGAAAATATGGGAGATATTATTTGTAACTGGACAAAAAAACAGTACAACTGGGATATTCAAAAAGAATGGATTGTCTTTAGCGCCGGAATCGTTCCAGCTCTTAGTACGAGCATACAGGCCTTCACAAAGGAAAATGAATCTGTTCTCGTACAACCACCTATTTATCCTCCATTTTTCGAAATGGTCACAACAAACAATAGACAATTATGCGTAAGTCCATTACAGAAACAAAATGATACATATGCGATAGACTTCGAGCATTTAGAAAAACAATTCCAACAAGGCGTCAAACTCATGCTTCTTTGTAGCCCTCACAATCCAATCGGCCGTGTTTGGTCAAAAGAGGAACTCACACAGCTTGGCGCGTTATGCACAAAATATAACGTAATTGTTGTCGCGGATGAAATTCATTCCGATATTATTTACGCAGACCATACACATACACCGTTCGCTTCTTTATCTGAAGAATTAGCAGCGCGTACCATTACTTGTATGGCTCCGAGTAAAACATTTAATATCGCTGGATTACAAGCATCGATTATTATCATTCCAAACGAAAAACTCCGTCAAGTCTTTACATCTATCCAATATAGACAAGGCTTCCACGGGTTAAATATATTTGCCTATACAGCGATGCAAAGTGCCTATACAGAATGCAACGATTGGTTAAATGAAATCCGATTATATATAGAAGATAACGCTCAATTCGCTTGTGAATATATTAAAAATCACATACCTGCTCTTTCTGTAACGAAACCAGAAGGTAGTTTTTTATTGTGGATTGATTGCTCTCATCTACAGCTTTCTCAAAATGAACGCACTACATTACTTGAGGAAAAAGGAAAAATCATCGTTGAACCTGGTGAGAAATACGGATTAGGCGGAGAAGAACATATTCGAATTAACATTGGCTGTCCAAGATCTGTTTTAGATGAAATTTTAAATAGACTGCGCCATACGTTTTCATCCTAAACTCTTTTGTAGGTAAATCGATATATTTCCACTTACGTTTCACCAAAAAAGCTACCATGCACGGTAGCTTTTACTTTTTCTTCATATCCGACGCTTTTTTTACAATGACACCACAAGCAATTCGATCCCCGGATTTACCTGCTGGTTGTGTCATACCATCATCAGCGTTTTCTGTAATAATAATAGATGCTCCATCTTTTCTATGAATCGTCGTTTTTCCTTCTTCAAGCGTTATATGCGGCGCATCGATTTCTGCTTTAATCTTTCCAGAACCGTCTGCAATTACGTTCGGTAAATCACCATTTTCTGCACCTTTCGGATTAAGAAGTCCATGCTTTTTATTATCAGGATTAAAATGATTCCCAGATGATTCAAAACGTGGCGCTTTACACTCACCAATTTCGTGCACATGTATACCGTGCGGGCCAGGTGCGAAACCTTCCCCTTTAATCGTAATTTTCACTCCGCTTGTTTGCTGCACTACTTTCGCAGTCCCCACTTCATCACCTGAAGCATTATGTAATTTCACGTCAATTTCTTTCGGCTTTCCTTGGTCACAACCTGCCATCAGAAATAATAAACAACAACTGAAAAAAAGCCGTTTTTTCATTCTATTCCCTCCAAAATATATTCTGCCCTTAGATTGTCCGAGCATAGAGGGAAACATACAAAAATGAGTTACTGTTTCTTTTCCGCTAAAAGTTTTTCTTCAACTTTCTGTAACCGCTCCGCTTCTCGCTTTGATACACGAATAAACATACGCCACGTAGCAACGGCACCAATGATAAATAGAACGCAAACAATCCCTGGAATAATATATTCTGTTTTATCTTCCGGAAAATATAAAGGCATCATACGGAACACTCCTTATTATAGGATTCAAAAAACATCAGAATTTTCTGTTATATTATTTAAATTATAGTTGAACCGATTCATATTCTCAAGGGGTCGTTCCGAAAGAGAATGATTTCTTTGACTACTTCGTGGACTTTCCTTACTATAAACTTGAGGTGAAAAATATGAGAGAAACATTTGAAATTGGCGAAATCGTTACTGGTATTTATAAAACTGGCAAATACATCGGGGAAGTTACAAATAGCCGTCCTGGCAGTTACGTCGTAAAAGTATTAGCTGTTTTAAAACATCCGGTGCAAGGTGACTTACATAATGTAAAACAAGCTGACGTACCATTTTTCCATGAAAGACGTGCTTTAGCTTTCCGTGAACAAACGAATATTCCGGAGCAAATGGTGAAGAAATATGAAGGAGAAATTCCAGAGTATACAGAGTCACTCAAATTAGCATTAGAAACTCAAATGAATTCATTTTCTGAAGATGATTCACCTTTTGCGGTTCGTAGTCTAGAAACATTAGAGCAGTTAAAAAAAGACTACAAACTTTAAAAAAACAAAACGACCAAATTACATACTGTGCAATTTGGTCGTTACTGTGTACTCACTTTCTTTAACACTTTTGAAAAATCAACGAGTTCCCCTAATGTTGGAGGTGCTGGTTTCACTAAATACTCTTTATCTTTTTCTACTAATTTAAAAATATTATACGTCGTCATCGCATCATCTAGCGCACAATGATGCTTACCCGTCCCTGCTTTTCCATACGCCTCAATCGCTTTCCACAATCCTGTTTGATTTCTCTCCCCAAAAAACTTCTTATACTCAAGTGATAAATCACGACACTGTCCTAAGAATGGAAAGTCTACTCCCGCCATTTCACAATTATGTTTCAACACTTTCATATCCATATTTCCCCACGTAACAATGGTTGGTTTACATCTCTTTTCATATTCTGCAAGTTTTTCAACGAGTTCGGGAAACGAAATTCCTTTATCTACGACTTCTTGTTTAATCCCTAAAAATTTCTTACATCGATCCGTTAAAGAAGGAAAAGTTTTCGGCCTAACATGAGCTGAATACGTGTCTTCTACCTTACAACCAACAACCGAGACGAGTCCTACCTCAATAATCTCCGGGAAAAATCCTTTTGGTTTTTTTCTGTGCTGGGGCATCGTAAACTCAAAATCCAAAAATAAAAATCGTTGTTCATCCATACGATCCCTTCCTTATCATCTTTGTCATTCCTTTCTATTTGACACTCTTACACGAACAAGCTCGAATGCTAATTCCATTTTAAATATTCAGATTGGATGTATCTTATATATATGTCAAATGCCCACAAATATTTTTAAAAATAAGAAAAAATGACCAATGCAGAAAATATGACAAAATAAGCCCTTTCATTTACATCCCCCTTTTTTCTACTTTATAATGACGTTATGTGTGTTTCATCTAGTTAATTTTTTGACACACTAAGAAAAGTGAATGAAAGGAGATGAGAGTTTTGCACGAAACAACGCAAGAGCTCGCAAACTGGCAGTATTATTTTGCTATCGCAGTCTTTTTAATTACATATGCCATTATTATTTCTGAAAAAATTAATCGCGCTGTCATCGCACTTCTTGGCGCAGCACTCATGGTAATTATGGGGGTCGTTGATTTACACAACGCCTTTACGAAACATATTGAATGGGGGACGATTACGCTACTCATCGGTATGATGATTCTGGTGAATATTACGAGTAAATCGGGCGTCTTCCAATACGTTGCCATTAAAGCAGCAAAAGGAGCACAAGGAAATCCAATCAAAATTTTAATTTCACTTTCCTTACTTACTGCACTTGGTTCCGCATTTTTAGATAACGTTACAACTGTACTTCTTGTTGTTCCAGTTACTTTATCTATTACGCGCATACTGCAAGTAAATCCTGTTCCTTATTTACTTTCTGAAATTATTTTTTCAAACATTGGAGGAACAGCAACATTAATTGGTGATCCACCTAACATTATGATTGGTTCTGCAAATAAGCATTTAGATTTCAATGCTTTCTTGTTCAACTTAGCACCTATCGTAATCATTATTATTGCTGTTACAGCGACAATACTTTACTTCATGTATCGCAAACAATTAATTGCAGATCCTGTACAAGTTAAAAAATTAATGAGTTTAGATGAAAAGCAATACATTAAAGATCCAGTATTAATGAAAAAATCTTTAACAGTACTTGGACTTACAATCGTAGGTTTCATGACTCATTCGATCTTCCATGTTGATGCAGCTATCATCGCTTTAACTGGTGCTACTGTACTTATGCTAATTGGTGTGAAAGAACATGAAATTGAAGAGGTATTCGCAAGTGTAGAGTGGGTAACAATCTTCTTCTTCGCAGGACTATTCGTGCTCGTTGGAGGACTTATCGATATCGGTCTTATCAAAATGTTAGCGCAAAAGGTAATTGGCATAACGGGCGGAGATATTTCTTACGCATCTATCCTTATTTTATGGGTATCTGGTATCGCCTCTGCAACAATTGATAACATTCCATTCGTTGCAACAATGATCCCACTTATTAACGATATGGCAGTTGGGCTAGGTCTATCACCTTCTGACGCACAAGTCGACGTATTATGGTGGGCATTAGCATTAGGTGCTTGTCTAGGTGGAAACGGAACATTAATTGGAGCTTCTGCTAACGTAATTGTTGCAGGTATCGCAAGCCGCGAAGGACATAAATTTAGCTACATGGACTTCCTAAAAGTCGGTTTCCCAATTATGATTGTTTCATTAATCATTTCTCATATTTATATTTATTTACGCTATCTTATGTAGTAGAAAAAGGGCTGTCCTATGTGGCAGCCCTTTTTTCTTAGTCAACGAAATATCAATTAACCAACAAAAAGCTGTTCCAAAATATCTTCGAAACAGCTCCCCGCATATATCTACTCGTTATATCTTACCGGCTCATTCCGAATAATGAACAAGTGAATCGGCAAGAAAACTGAAAATGTGATGGTATGAATAATTGTAAATAATATAGAGTTTGTTCCGTACCTGTCTAAAATAGCGTAGATAAGATAAATAGACAGCACAATCGATACAGCTGTTGCTATTAAATATAGAATTGGTACGAAGTTAAAGATGAAGCACGCGACATATATGCCGAATACTTTCCATCCTGCTTCTTCTTTTAAGAAATCTGGTAATTTATCTTTCGCTAAATCCCCCCATATCTTACTATTTAAAAAAGGAATAAACGCAAGAGCACCATCCGTTGCACCATCATTTTTCGCCATCGTATACAGTGCAAAAGCCGTTAATAAATACGCAATAATTGCCCAAATCAATACAACAAGAATAAACGCAAAACTAAGAGCAAAGAAACCTGCTAGTACGCCTTGATCTTCCATCTTATCCTCTCCTCTCTACTCTCAACATATTTCATTACATAGCAAGTTATGTTTTAAAATTCAACCAAACTCTCTGTATAATAATTAGGAGTAAGATAATTAGAGAGGAGTACAGATTTATGCATCCATTTGTACAAGCATTACAAGAGCATTTCATAGCTCATAAAAACCTTGAAAAAGCGGAACCGATGGCACGTTATATGAAAAATCACTTCCCATTTCTCGGTATTCAAACACCTGAAAGAAGACAACTATTGAAAGACGTCATCCAAATACATACTCTCCCAGATCCAAAAGATTTCCAAGTTATCGTACGTGAGCTTTGGGATTTACCAGAACGTGAATTTCAAGCGGCCGCACTCGATATTATGCAAAAATATAAAAAACATATAAACGAAACGCATATCCCGTTTTTAGAAGAACTCATTGTAACAAAGTCTTGGTGGGATTCTGTCGATAGCATCGTTCCTACATTTTTAGGGAATATCTTTTTAAAACACCCAGAATTAATTTCTGCCTATATTCCAAAATGGATTGCATCAGATAACATATGGTTACAACGCGCTGCTATTTTATTCCAGCTAAAATATAAACAAAAGATGGATGAAGAACTTCTTTTCTGGATTATTGGACAACTACATTCTTCAAAAGAATTTTTCATTCAAAAAGCGATTGGCTGGGTCCTTCGTGAATATGCAAAAACAAAGCCCGATGTCGTTTGGGAATACGTACAAAATAACGAACTTGCCTCGCTTAGTAAGCGCGAAGCAATTAAGCATATTAAACAAAATTACGGAATAAATAACAAAAAAATAGGCGAGACTCTATCATAGATAGACACGTTCCTCTATTGAGATTTAAAAAAGAACGTGTTAGAATATGTTCATTATTATTAATATAAGTAGCGATGACGGACTTATAAGTACTTGCACAAAAAGCGATTCAGGGATAGTGAAAGCCTGAAGCCGCAAGGAAACGGCAGTCTCGAGCAATACGTGATAAAGTGGATGCACCTTTAGTGTATCAACTAGGGTGGAACCGCGGGCAAACGCTCGTCCCTAGGCAATTAAGCCTTGGGATGAGCGTTTTTTTATGTTTTCAAAGCATATACTGCTCGTTTCACAAGTACCTGAGCACGTCATTGCCAATACGTTAACTTTCAAAAGGAGGATTTTATTATGTATTCAATGGAACAAGTTGTAAACTTAGCGAAACATCGCGGTTTTGTTTTCCCTGGTTCTGAAATTTACGGTGGTCTTGCAAACACTTGGGATTACGGTCCACTTGGAATTGAATTAAAAAATAACGTTAAAAAAGCTTGGTGGAAAAAATTCATTCAAGAATCTCCACATAACGTTGGTTTAGACGCAGCTATTTTAATGAACCCAAAAACTTGGATCGCTTCTGGTCACGTTGGTAACTTCAACGATCCAATGATCGACTGTAAAAAATGTAAAGCGCGTCACCGTGCTGACAAATTAATTGAAGATGCACTAGATGCAAAAGGCATCGAAATGGTTGTTGACGGTCTTACTTTCGACCAAATGGCTGACTTAATGAAAGAGCATGAAGTAAAATGTCCTGATTGTGGTAGTGAAGAATTCACTGAAATCCGTCAGTTCAACTTAATGTTCAAAACTTTCCAAGGTGTTACAGAGTCTAGCACAAACGAAATCTTCCTTCGTCCTGAAACAGCACAAGGTATTTTCGTAAACTTCAAAAACGTACAACGCTCTATGCGTAAAAAACTTCCATTTGGTATTGGCCAAATCGGTAAAAGCTTCCGTAACGAAATCACGCCTGGTAACTTCACATTCCGTACACGTGAATTCGAACAAATGGAACTTGAATTCTTCTGTAAGCCTGGTGAAGATTTAGAGTGGTTCGCATTCTGGCGTGAAACTTGTAAGAACTGGTTACTTTCACTTGGTATGACTGAAGAAAGCATGCGTCTTCGTGACCACGGTGAAGAGGAATTATCTCACTACAGTAACGCAACAACTGATATTGAATTCCGATTCCCATTCGGTTGGGGCGAACTATGGGGCGTAGCATCTCGTACAGACTTCGATTTAAAACGTCACATGGAACACTCTAACGAAGACTTTAACTATATCGATCCACAAACGAATGAGCGTTACGTACCGTACTGCATCGAGCCATCTTTAGGTGCTGACCGCGTAACATTAGCATTCTTATGTGATGCATATGAAGAAGAGCAATTAGAAAACGATTCTCGTACAGTTCTTCGTTTCCACCCTGCTTTAGCACCATACAAAGCAGCAATCTTACCATTATCTAAAAAGCTATCTGAAGGTGCTACTGAAGTATTCGCAGAATTAGCTAAAGACTTCATGGTAGACTTCGACGAAACTGGTTCTATCGGTAAACGTTACCGTCGTCAAGACGAAATCGGTACACCATTCTGTATCACTTATGACTTCGACTCAGTTGAAGACAAAGCTGTTACAGTACGTGACCGTGACACAATGGAACAAGTTCGTATGCCAATTAGCGAACTAAAAGGTTTCTTAGAGAAGAAAATCCAGTTCTAATTA
Organism: Bacillus cereus group sp. BfR-BA-01379; assembly: GCF_022663605.1. Lineage (NCBI taxonomy): Bacteria > Bacillati > Bacillota > Bacilli > Caryophanales > Bacillaceae > Bacillus > Bacillus cereus group sp. BfR-BA-01379. The sequence continues at coordinate 11,860 of NZ_JAKUFT010000064.1, read as the reverse complement.
TAAGAAAAAGAGGCGCTCATGAGGGCGCCTCTTTTTTATTTTTCACGTTTTTCTTTAATTGCTACTGTACATCGTGATATGCATAATAAATCATCATTTTCATCAATGATACGCACATCCCAAACCATCGTTGAATGTCCTCTATGTATCGGTGTTCCGATCGCTGTTACAATTCCATCTTTCTTTGAGCGAATGTGATTTGCATTAATTTCTAGACCAAAACAAATGCATTTCTCTTGATCAATTAAATTGTATGAACCGACGCTTGCTACTGTTTCTGCTAATGCAAGAGATGCACCGCCGTGTAAAAAACCAAATGGCTGATGCGTACGCTCATCAACAGGCATCGTAGCAACCACCTTATCTTCTGTCATCTCTAACAACTCAATTCCAAGTGAATCCATTAAAGTTTTTCCCATATCGTTTCCTCCTTCTCTTACTTTAATTGAATGTATAATTTTACCTATTTATTTTCAAACTACTTATAACACTTATATAAGGAGGTTTCACCTAAATGAAACAGAAATTTTGTATATTACTGCTCATGTTCTCCTTGCTGACTATTGTACCAAATTGTGCACTAGCAGCCAAAGCATCCAACCTGACAATCGATGTTCAGACTGTAACACAAAAAGGTAAGAAACCTTATATAGAATATCAAATTAACAGACCTTCATTTCACAATTTTTCCGATTCTAACTTTCAAAATAAGCTCAATTTCTATTACAAAAAGTCTACTGACAAATTTAAAACTAAATTAGAAAAAGACGCAAAAAAATATTATAAAGAAACAGAAGGATCTAGTACACCATTTCATCCGTACGTGGCAAATGTTGATTATAAAGTCTCCCTAAATAAACCACCTCTCCTCAGTCTATATTTGAATTACTATCAATATACAGGCGGAGCACACGGTCTTTATACGTGGAAGGCAAACACATTTGATTTAAAAGAAAAAAAGTTACTACACTTAGACGATTTATTTCAACAAGAAGATAAATATAAAGAAGTAATCCGCGCGGAGATCGTAAGACAAATTAAACAAAATGAAGGCATTTATTTTCCCGATGCAACTGAAAAAGTAATGAGTACGAAAAAGTTTCACTTCTTTTTAGAACCGGACAACCTCGTCATTTATTTCCCTTTATATGAGATTGCTCCTTATTCAAGCGGAATTCCTCAATTTCGTATTCCGTATACGTTGCTAAGAGAGTATTTGAAGCCTTCTTATCAAAATATTTTGATTGACAACAAGTAAATATTTTCGCTACGATAATGTTAACCTAAAAACAACAGGAGGTTAACATTATGAGAAGATTTCATGTTTTAGATTTAGCATTAGCTGCCATGTTCGTCTCTCTTATGGCCATTGGTGCAAATATTGTATCTTGGGCACCATTCCTGCAAGTAGCGGGCATCCCATTATCTATGCAACCATTTTTCGCAATTTTAGCAGGGCTTCTTCTTGGAAGTAGACTTGGTGCATTATCAATGACTGTGTATATGCTCGTTGGCTTAGCTGGTGCACCAATTTTCGCTAACTTCAAAGCTGGATTCGGGGCACTTTTAGATCCTACTGGTGGTTTTATTATTGCATTTATTATCGTTGCTTACGTATCAGGAAAACTAGTAGAACAAAAAGAACGACCAACATTCAGTACATTTGCAATTGCCTCTTTCACAGGAATCATTTTAACTTATATTATCGGTACTACTTATATGTATGGGGCAGTTAATTTCTTCATGGGCGGTAATATGAGCTATAAAGCTGCTTGGATGATTATGATGTGGTTCGCAGTAAAAGATATTGTATTTACAATTATCGGTGCTATTATCGCACCTCGTATATACTATGCTGTACGCCGTTCCGCTTATCAGCATTCTCATTCGACGATTTCATAGTAAAAAAGAGTTATTTCAGCGCACTGAAATAACTCTTTTTTTATATTAAGACTCTTGATTCGTATGTTTTTCTAAAATTTTCTGCATCATTACAACCATGTCATCACGTAATTCTGGGTGTTGCAGTGCCATTTCAATTGTCGTTTGAACGAATCCTAACTTTTCACCTACATCATAGCGTGTTCCTTCGAAATCGTAAGCGAATACACGTTGAATTTCATTTAAGTTTTGGATTGCATCTGTTAACTGAATTTCACCGCCAGCACCAACATGTTGCTGTTCTAAGAACATGAAGATTTCAGGTGTTAAAACGTAACGTCCCATAATTGCTAAGTTTGAAGGTGCTGTACCTGCTGCTGGTTTCTCAACGAAATTACGAACTTGGTAACGACGTCCTTCCTGCTCTAATGGGTCGATAATTCCATAACGGTGTGTTTCATTTTCTGGAACCGTTTGTACACCAATAACAGAAGAAAGCGTTTTATCATATTCTTCAATTAATTGACGTAAACATGGTTTTTCAGCTTGAACGATATCATCACCTAATAAAACAGCGAATGGCTCATCACCGATGAATTTACGCGCACACCAAACAGCATGCCCTAATCCTTTTGGTTCTTTTTGACGGATATAGTGAATATCTACCATTTTTGAAGAAGCCTGTACTTTTTCAAGTAACTCATACTTTTTCTTTTCTAATAAGTTTTGCTCTAACTCAAATGCATTATCAAAATGATCTTCAATAGAGCGCTTCGTTTTACCAGTAACGATAATAATATCTTCGATTCCTGATTTTATTGCTTCTTCTACAATGTATTGGATAGTTGGTTTATCTACTATCGGTAACATTTCTTTTGGCATTGCTTTTGTAGCTGGTAAAAAACGTGTTCCTAATCCAGCTGCTGGGATTATCGCTTTTCTTACTCTTTTCATCACAAAATACCCTCTCTTCTGTCAGAATCAATCACGATCATTTCCTTACATAGAACAAAAGGGAGGTTTCACTCCCTTTTGTTCCCTACTACTTAAAATTACTTTATATTATAAACGATTCATAATATCTTCTTTAATAGTAAGTAACTTTTGTTCACTATTTTGTAAAGAATTGTCTTGAACACCGAAATAGAACTTAATCTTCGGTTCAGTTCCAGATGGACGTAGGCAGAACCAAGAACCATCTTCTAATTGATATTTTAACACATTTGATTTCGGTAAGTGAATCTCTTCTTTATGTCCATCTTGTAAAGATGTAACGATGCTCGCTTTATAGTCTTCAACTGCTACAACTGTTAAGCCTGCTACTTCTTTCGGAGGATTTTCACGGAATGTTGCCATCATCTCTTGAATTTGTTCCGCTCCATCTTTTCCTTTTAGCGTTAACGATACAAGATCTTCACGGAAGAAACCATACTTCTCAAATACTTCTAATAAACCATCGTATAACGTTTTTCCTTGTGACTTGTAGTATGCAGCTACTTCACATGCAAATAGAACAGATTGTACTGCATCTTTATCACGACAGAATGGACGGATTAAATAACCGTAGCTTTCCTCATAACCAAATTGGAATTCGTATTGTCCGCTTTCTTCATACTGTTTAATTTTCTCACCAATAAATTTAAATCCAGTTAACGTATCAACTGTATCTAAACCATATGCTTTCGCGATTGTACGGCCAATTTCAGACGTTACGATTGTTTTTAATACAACACCGTTCTCTGGAAGCGTTCCGTTTTCTTTCTTTTGAGATAATAAGTAATCAAGCATTAATGCACCTGTTTGGTTACCAGTTAACACTTGGAACTCACCATCATGATTACGAACTGCTACGCCAAGACGGTCAGCATCAGGATCCGTTGCGATTAACACATCTGCGCCTACCTTCTCACCGTCACGAATTGCATACTCAAACGCCGCATGCTCTTCTGGGTTTGGTGATTTAACTGTAGAGAAGTTCGGATCTGGTAACTCTTGCTCTTTTACAACTGTTACATCTGTAAATCCAACTTCTTCTAAACCACGGCGTACAGAAATATTTGATGTTCCGTGTAATGGTGTAAAGACAATTTTTAAGTCTTTCCCAACATTTTGTACCATTTCTTTATTAATGATGACATTGTTCAATTCTGTAGCATATGCATCATCTACTTCTTGTCCAATAATATGTAATAAACCGTCAGCTTTTAATTGCTCCACATTAGCAACCTCAACTGTTAACTCATCCTCTACTGCATCTACATAGCTAATTAACTCATCAGCTTCTTTTGGAGGCAACTGCCCACCATCTTCACCGTATACTTTATAACCGTTATATTCCGGCGGATTATGGCTTGCCGTAAGAACGATTCCACTCACTGTATGTAAATGACGAACTGCGAAAGAAAGCACTGGCGTTGGGCGTAAGCTTTCAAACACATATGTTGTGATGCCGTGTGCACCAAGTGTAGCAGCTACTTCCATTGCGAATTCAGGTGATTTATGACGAGAATCATACGCAACAACAACACCGCGCTTCTTCGCTTCTTCACCTAATTTTTCAATAAACGTCGCTAATCCTTGCGTTGCTTTACGAACTGTATATACATTTAAACGGTTCGTACCAGCACCAAGTTCACCACGCATACCACCTGTACCGAACTCTAAATTTTTGTAAAAGCTATCCTCAATTTTCTTCTCATCTTGCTTCATGTTTTCTAACTGTTCTTTTAGTTCTGCGTCTAACTCTGCATATGAAAGCCAGCGACTAAATTCTTGTTTCCAATTCATACTTCTATCTCCTCTCGCTTGTCATACCTTTATTATATGAAAAAAACAACCTGTATCTCAATATTTTTTACAATCTAACAGGATTTTACTAGGAATATTTGTATACACTATGGTTAAATACTCCACTAAAGGGAATGAGGATTATGCAAGAATGGGGATTGTCAGAAGAGCTCAAAATACAAACAAAGCAAATGATTGAAATTGCTGAGAAAGAATTATCAATTATGAGGCAAGCAATTGATAAAGAAGATGAATGTATTTTGTGCAAAATGGAAGATATTCATCATATGTTAGCCAATGTACAAACATTGGCAGCTACATACTATATTCAAGCGTATTTATCACCTTATACGGAAAGCTCACATTCTATTACAGCGACTGTCCAACATTTAAGCGCCCGAAAACACGGGGCTCTTATTGTTGTGGAAAGAAACGAACCGCTTGACTCTCTCATTCAAACTGGAACAACATTACATGCTCATTTAACCTCACCGTTACTTGAATCCATTTTCTATCCAGGTAACCCTCTTCATGACGGGGCCGTTCTCGTTAAAAATAATCATATTGTTTCAGCTGCCAATATTCTTCCGTTAACAAAAAGTACAGAAGTTGATCCTGAACTAGGGACACGTCACAGAGCTGCAATTGGCTTATCAGAAAAAAGCGATGCCCTTATTTTAGTTGTCTCTGAAGAAACAGGTCGCACTTCATTCGCTTTAAATGGGACGTTATATACAATTTCTTTATAAGATGAAACGAATTCATGTGGGATAAGACGACCATAGTCATCCCAATAAAAAAGGCTGTTCCAAAGTATGGGAACAGCCTTCTCTTATAATTTTATTCTTCTCCGAAACGTTCAACAAGTGTCGCAAGTGTACGTACCATTGCACCTGTTGCTCCAGCTGGCCCTAAATCATGCGCTCCTGATGTTTCAGATGTTCCAGCGATGTCTAAGTGTACCCATGGTGTATCCTCAGCGAATTCACCTAGGAATGTACCTGCCATAACTGCATGTCCTTCACGACCTGGTGAGTTATTTAAATCAGCAAACTTACTGTTTCTCACGCGTTCTTTATCACGATCAAAAATCGGTAATTGCCAAATTGATTCATCTGTTTCCATAGATGCCTCTAGCACTTGCTCAAACAACTCTTCACTGTTTGTCATTGCGCCTGTCGTATGATTTCCAAGCGCAACAATTACACCACCTGTTAATGTCGCAACATCAATAAGGTAGTTTGCACCTAGTTTTTTCGCATACGTAATACCATCAGCTAACGCTAGGCGACCTTCTGCATCTGTATTTAATACTTCAATTGTTTTTCCGCTCATAGACGTGATTACATCGTCTGGCTTAAATGCTGTACCACTTACAACGTTATCAGTTGATGGAATAACAGCGATCACATTTTGCTCTGGGCGAAGTTCACCGATAATTTCCATCGCACCTAATACAGCAGCAGCACCGCCCATATCACCTTTCATACCGACCATGCCTTCACGTGGTTTTAATGAATAACCACCTGTATCGTATGTGATTCCTTTTCCAACGAATCCAATGACATCTGTCCACTCTTCTTTTCCTTTATAAATAAGAGCTATCATTTTTGGTGGTTCAGTAGATCCCTGGTTTACTGCAAGTAACGCACCCATACCAAGGTCTTCCATCTCTTCTTTCTCAAGAACTTTATAATCCATATCATACTTTTCCGCTAACTCAACAGCATACTCAGCAAGCTTTGTTGCTGTTAATACGTTTGGCGGCATATTTACAAGTGTACGAGCTGAATTTGTTGCATGTCCATGTACGTATCCAACTGTTAATGCAGCTTCAATTTCGTGTGCATCTTCTGCTGTAATAGCCGTGAACTTCTCTAACTCCACACGTTCCTTTTTATCTGATTTATACGTTTGTAACTCATATGTACCAAGACCTTGTACCTCTGCTGCAATGTGAGCTACATCAATCGCGTCTAATTTCTCTGTTACGAAAGAATCCAGCAAGATTGCTGCATCTTGTACTTTCGCTGCTTGTAACGTTTTAAACGCCTTACCAAGAGCCGCACGTAACGTTTCTGTCGTATACGATTCTTTCTTTCCTAAACCAACGAAATAATAACGTTTCACATTTGTTTTCCCTAAACTATGTACTTTCGAAATAGCTTTCTTCTTAGTAGAAAGTTCCTTCTCTTCTAATAAAACTTGTAATTGTCCTTCAAACGCTTTGTCCAGTTCTTGTACAAAACTACTCGTTTTCTCTTCTTCAAATAAGGCAACGATTACCGCTTCATGGCTTGCTAATTCTTTTTGTACTTGAAACATGTTCAGACCCCCTAAATTTCTCTACTCTACCTTTATTATAACTTTATTTTCGATAAAATGCGACAATTCTAACTTCTACTATTACCTCTATATATGAAATAAAAAAAGTCTAGCGTAATTACCACTAGACTATCTTTGTTTTAAATATTGACCGCGAAACACTTGCATCGTTTCGTCTTGATTTAACATCGTTAACTCTTCCTCTGAAAACTTACCATCTCCAACTTTCACTACATATACATTTACTTTTTTCTTACCCCATTGGCTATAAACATCTTTCACCGTATCATAGTACAGATCAAGGCGGTTTCCTTTTATTGCACCACCCTTATCAGCTACTACACCATATCCATAACCTGGTACGAATAAAATTGTTCCAATTGGGAATACGCGTAAGTCCGCTGCGATTGTGGAATATAAATCCCTTTTCACCTTAACACCTGAATATGTAATACCATACTCCGGATGTCCTGGCCTCTTACCAGTTGACTCAATTCCTGACGTATAACCTGTTGCAGTCATTTCAATTGAACGATATTTAGACCAGTCTTTCGCCTGCTCTAAAGCATTTATCACTTCTTTACTCGGAGCAACATTTCTCTTAATTTCTGCTGCATGTACTTCTTTTGCACTCGTTCCCTCATACTTCTTTACAATCTCTAATAAAGAAACTCCTGTGAAAGCATTCCATGTTACGCATAATGCGGATACAAGTAAACAAGTCATCATAATGCGAATACAATATCGTTTTAACATTTTTATATTCCACACTCCTTCATCGTTAATCATTCCCTATACGATAAAGGAATATGCAAAAAAATAATCTCCAAATGAATTGGAGATTAAAACATTTGATATCCGCTTTTCCGGAGTTTCTTAATTACGATTCCTGCTAATGCAGCACCTACTAATCCAGTAGATAAAATAAACATATCTGCTTGTCCTAAATGCGATACACTTGTCCCAAATGAAGAAAATGTTTCTTTTGGCTTTGAAAAATAATCCCACACACTCGCCTTATTAATAATAAGCATACAAACAATTGGATACACAATAACCATTACCCACGTAGCTCGCAAAATCATGTTGAGTAAAAATCCAATTCCAAAAAACAAAATGAAAAATAACATCATTGAAATAAGTAGTACCGGTATACTCACTCTTTCTCCCTCTCCTTCGTATGCGCCGTAAATACGTGATAGGCGGTATAACCAAATTGTTCACCTGGATTTAATGTTTTGTCCATTTCAAGATGTAGTTCTGATTTTCTTTCTAACAAATATTTAATCAGTACAGACGTATTCGGATCGTCTGCAATCGTATCTGGATGTAGAAATGCTACTTCAGACAATTCTTTCTCCTGTACAATAATGTTTTCTCCTTCAGGCTCCAAAAGGAAAATAATCATATTATCACTAATCTCATTTCGAATCACGCCCGATCGAACACCAATGATCCCCTTCACATGAGCGACAATGCCTGTCTCTTCTAACACTTCACGTTTCACAGCTTCATCAACCGTCTCACCTTCATTTACAAAACCAGCCGGCAAAGACCATTTCCCCTTTAATCCACTGTACTTCTTCTTAACGAAGAGCCACCTGCCATCTTTTGTAGCTACTAGGCCACCGACAGCTAACCACACTTTCCCTCGTTTCTCCATGATGCATTACCCTCCTCTACCGGAACGGACAGAATATTCTTTCTTTTTTATATATTATACTATATTTTTTAAATGAAAAAAGCAGAAACAGCTCTTAGCCGTTTCTGCTTTTTCTACTATATATTAAAAGAACTTTAATTTACCTTTTTTAAGAACTAATAAAGGTCCACCTAATAAGAATAGGTAACGGTTATCGATTACTTTCTTCATGAAAGAAGCTTTCCAACCTGTTAACTTTTTGCCCATAACAACACCCATTGCATCGTCATGACCTAAAGAACATACAGATCCTTTATTATCGAATGCGAATTTCTTCATTTCGCCCTTGCCACGAACTAACACAGTTAAGTTGTGTGCAATGTTGTAACCTTGTTGAATTGCGATTTGTGCTGTTGGTGGGTATGGACGGTTAATTTCTTCGTTAATGATTAACGCTGCGTCACCAACCATGAATACCTCTTCGTATCCTGGAGCATGCATGTACTCATCAACTTTTACACGTCCGCGCATTGCTTCAAAGCCAGACTCTTCTACAATACCGTTACCACGAACACCTGCAGCCCAAACTACTGTTTCAGACTTAATTAATTCAGTATCATCACCATTGGCAACGATAATACCTTCTTCAGTTGCTTCTTTAATTGCTGTACCGATGCGGAATTCTACGCCTTTTTTCTCAAGTTGTTTTACAGCGTATTCTACTAATGCTGGATCAAAACCTGGAAGTGCTGTTGGAGCAGCTTCTACACAGATGATACGTGCTTTTTCACGTGGTACATTGTACTCTTTGCAAAGTTCAGGAACACGGTTTGCAAGCTCACCTACGTACTCGATACCAGTAAATCCAGCACCACCAACAACGATTGTTACTAACTCATCACGTTGTTCAGTTGCATATTTAGCGAAACTAGCTTCCATATGCTCACGAATTTCACGAGTTGCATTAATGTTAGCGATTGAGAATGCATGCTCTTTTAATCCTGTAATTCCGAATGTTTCTGATTCGAAACCAAGACCGATTACTAAGTAGTCATACTCTAACTCGCCGTCTTTTAAGATAATGCGTTTTTCAGCAGCTTTAATTTCTACTACTGTATCTTGTACAAAGTTTACTTTATTTGTATCAATAACGTCTTGAATATCTAGACAGATTTTTTCATCTTGTAATGTACCAGCTGCGCTCTCATGTAACCAAGTCGCTTGGTAGTGATAGCTGTTGTTGTTTACTAGCGTAATTTCAGCTTCATTTACAGATAATGCTTTTTGCAGACGAACAGTCGTAATCATCCCGCCATAACCTGCACCTAAAACTACGATTTTTGGAGTCTTCACCAAATCACAACCCTTTTCTTTATATAATAGTAATAAAAAATAATACCAAGTACTAAAAACTCTATTTGTCAAGAATGTGGATTTTATCACATTCTATAGCATAACAAAACGCAGTCAAAAAATCGTACGAATTTTGTCATAGAAATTTAACATAATACTTCCCTATATTAGTCGGTTTTATTCCAGAATTCAAGCGTCTGGAGAATTATCAATATTTTAAAATAACATAGCGTTTTCAAGGGTTTTTCAGCCTTTTTTTCATGTATTTTCCTTTCACCATATTTTATACAATTAAAAAAGCATCTATGCGAAAACTTACACACAATTCAGTCGTTTTCAGAAGTATTATGAACTCAAATATGCTATCATTTATTTGAAAGTGTCATCATTTGCAGGATTTTCGTGTACATATGAACAATATATGAAATCAATATCAAAATTCCATCTATAGGGGGAATGAAAGTGGCAGAAAATCAAAAAGTTTACGACATAACAATTATTGGTGGTGGTCCAACAGGATTGTTCACAGCATTTTATGGCGGTATGAGACAAGCAAGTGTAAAAATCATTGAAAGCTTACCTCAACTTGGAGGACAATTATCCGCACTCTACCCTGAAAAATACATTTATGATGTAGCTGGATTCCCGAAAGTGCGCGCACAAGAATTAGTTGATAACTTAAAAGAGCAAATGAAGAAATTTGACCCAACCGTTTGTTTAGAAGAAGCTGTTGATACGCTTGAGAAACAAGCTGACGGTATATTTAAACTTGTTACGAATAAGCAAACTCACTATTCTAAATCAGTTATTATTACTGCCGGCAATGGAGCTTTCCAACCACGCCGCTTAGAATTAGAAGGGACAGCAAAGTACGAAAAGAAAAACTTACATTACTTCGTTGATGATATGAATAAATTTGCTGGTAAGCGCGTCGTAGTATTTGGCGGCGGCGACTCAGCTGTTGATTGGACAATGATGTTAGAGCCGATCGCTGACAAAGTTACAATCGTTCATCGCCGTGATAAATTCCGTGCGCATGAACATAGCGTAGAAAGCTTAATGAATTCTCGCGCAGAAGTAAGTACACCGTACGTTCCAGTTGAACTCATTGGTGATGACAAAATTGAACAAGTCGTTCTTCAACACGTAAAAACGGAAGAAAAAATTATCATCGATGTTGATGATGTAATCGTAAACTACGGCTTCGTTTCCTCTCTTGGCCCAATTAAAAACTGGGGCTTAGATATACAAAAAAACAGCATTCTCGTGAACTCAAAAATGGAAACAAATATTCCTGGCATTTACGCTGCTGGTGACATTTGTACATATGAAGGAAAAGTAAAACTCATTGCTTGCGGCTTCGGTGAAGCACCAACAGCAGTAAACAATGCAAAAGCTTACTTCGATCCAAACGCAAAACTTCAACCAATGCACAGCTCGAGTATGTTTTAATATGCAAAAATAAAGCACAATGAATCCGATACATAATCGAACTCATTGTGCTTTTAAAATTACTGTTTTCTTCTTCTACCTAATATGAATAATACTCCGCCGACTAAGAATGAAATTCCCGCACCAACTGACATCATCCATGGAGACGCTGCTCCAGTTTTCGGTAATTCTCTTTCTACTTTTACTTGTGGCTCTTTAATCAATTTTTCTAGTCTTATTTCCGGATCCTCTGGTTTTACTTCTGGTTTCTTCGGTTCCTCCGGTTTCACTTCTGGTTTCTTCGGCTCTTCCGGTTTCACTTCTGGTTTCTTCGGATCTTCCGGTTTCACTTCTGGTTCTTTCGGATCTTCCGGTTTCACTTCTGGTTCTTTCGGATCTTCCGGTTTCACTTCTGGTTCTTTCGGATCTTCCGGTTTCACT
>NZ_JAKUFT010000063.1:0-29795 GCF_022663605.1 Bacillus cereus group sp. BfR-BA-01379 | reverse complement strand
ATACCCTGTGTCGAATCGTTGATATAATTTCATGTATCAGCACGTGCGACCACCCCATAGAAAAAAGCGGCTCTGAACGAGCCGCTTCCGCTTTAAGTATTATCCAGCTCCGGTGACTAGAACAGTCGGTCATTTCGCGCCTTCCTGTGAGGCAAAAAGCGCCTCTTCGTCAGGAGCTCCAATGCCCTTTTGTTCTGAGCAAGTCACCTCCGCTTTTACGTGATATCCAGCTCCAGCGGCTAGAACAGTCGGTTGTTTCACTCCTTCATTCGAGGCAAAAAGCGCCTCGTAATCAGGAGTTCCAACACCCTCCTGTTCTGAACGAGCCGCTTCCGCTTTAAAATCTATTATTGATTCAAGAACGCACGTAGCATCCAAGCGTGTTTTTCTAGTTCTGTGTAGATGCCTAGTAGTAGGTCAGATGTCATTTCGTCGTCAGAGTTTTGAGCGATTTCCATGCCTTTTTTCAGTTCGACTAGCATCATTTCGTAGTCTTTCATGATTGCTTCAACCATTCCTTCTGCAGTTTCTCCGTAAGCTGCTTCTTGAATAGTAGAGATTTCTAGGTATTCTTTCATTGTCGCTACTGGTTTACCACCAATTGCTAAAATACGTTCTGCAATTTCGTCGATGTGAGTAGCTGATTCTGTGTATAGTTCTTCGAATTTCTCATGTAATGTGAAGAATTGAGGTCCTTTTACGTACCAATGGAAGTTGTGTAGTTTTGTGAATAAAACGCTCCAGTCTGCTACTTGTTTGTTTAATACTTCAATTACTTGTTTGTTCATTATGATCAATCTCCTTTTGAGTTGTTATGTTATATCAATTACTAATTTATAATTATTATAATCTAGTAATTCGTATAAATCAACCCTTTTGCTGGAATTAATTTGAACAAATTATGAACTGTTATAAATGAAAATCCCTATTACTGTTGAGTAATAGGGATTTTGTTTGATATATAGCTTCTGCTTTTAATTATTATACAGCCTTTTGCTTCTCTTCTACATCCTGTCCATCCCAGCACTCTGTATTCTGTAAGCCAGGGATAGAACTTGCAACGAAAACAGGATCTTTTCCTTGTTTCTTTTGCTTAATATAGTCTACTAATGCTGCGTAGGCGAATTTGCTAAGGAATGAGATGGCAATTAAGTTTGTGAATACCATTAGTCCCATGAATAAATCAGCTAAGCTCCAAACTGTTTTAAGGGCAGCGATTGATCCGAAGAATACCATTCCGACAACTGCAACGCGATAAATCATTAACCATGTTTTGCTTTCTTTAATGAATGCGATATTTGTTTCACCATAATAGTAGTTTCCTAGTAAAGAACTGAATGCGAATAGGAAAATAATAATCGCTAAGAAAGTGCTTGCCCACGGTCCGATTTGTGAACTTAATGCTTGTTGTGTTAATTCAATACCTTCTAAATTCGATCCTTTGTAAAGTCCAGAACATAATACGATAAACGCTGTTGATGTACATACTAAGAATGTGTCTACGAACACTCCTAATGCTTGAACAAGTCCTTGTTTTACAGGGTGAGATACATCTGATGTTGCTGCTGCGTTAGGGGAGCTACCCATACCTGCTTCTGTCGCGAATAAACCGCGCTGAATTCCGAATTTGATTGCTGCTCCAATACCACCAGCGATAGCTTGGTCTAAACCAAATGCACTGTTAAATATTTCTGTAAAAATGCTTGGTAACATATTGAAGTTGTTAATTACGACAAAAATAGCCACACCGATATAAATGATTGCCATTGGAGGAACAATCATTTCTGTAATACGTGAAATGCTCTTGATACCACCAAAAATAATAACTGCAACTAATAAAGCTAATAGAGCTCCTACGAGAGTTCGCTCTAGTCCAAAAGCATTTTCAAACGCTATTGTTACTGTATTTGCTTGTACAGAATTGAAAATTAATCCGTACGCAACTGTAATAAGAAGTGAAAACCAAACACCCATCCAGCGTTTGTTTAATCCTTTTTCCATGTAATATGCTGGCCCACCACGGAACCTGCTGCCATCTTTTACTTTATAAATTTGCGCGAGCGTACATTCTACGAAACTAGTAGCTGCTCCGATAATTGCGATAAACCACATCCAAAATATTGCACCAGGTCCACCCATTGAAATGGCTAATGCTACACCAGCTAAGTTTCCAATACCGATACGTGCTGCTGCACTTAAGCAAAATGCTTGGAATGGAGAGATGCTATCTTTCTTTTTTTCTTTTCGATTAAACCCTTTACTAATTAAACTGACCATCTCACCAAAATGAGTAATTTGGACAAATTTTAATTTGAAAGAGAAATAAAGACCGAAGCCGATTAGCATTGCAATAAGAATATATGACCATAAAATATTATTCGTTACCTCAAGGAATCTGCTAAAGATATCAACCATATAATACACTTCCTTTTTTCCGTAATAAGAAAATTATATGCAAAAAATATATGAGAATCAATTTTTCTAAAAAATTATGTTACATAAACGTATTTTGTGTTATGATTATGTTACATCGTAATATTTTTAGAATTATTTACATTTTAAAAAACTAAATGTAAAGCGAGAAAGAGGGGATAATTTGAAAGAAGAAACTTTATTGAAAGTAACCCTTAAGAGTTTGAAAATGAGAAGTAATATATTTTTTATCATTACATCTGTAAGTATCTTTTTAGGAGCCACTTATTATTACAATAAAAGATTTCCAACTCACATGTATCCTGAATGGTTAGAATTTCTAAAGTTGATTGGATGAATAAAAGACAGAAAAACAGAAAATTAAAATAAAGAAGTTATGGAGGAGCTAAATATGAATATTAGAGAAAGTGAACTTCCGGGTATTGGTTATAAGTTTCAAATCGTTACGAAAGGTAACGAAAAGATGGTGATTGTCATTCATGATGACGGGCGTAGAGAAATGTATCATTTTGATTCAGACCATGAAGAAAGTATCTCAAGTATTTCATTACGTGACTCAGAGGCAAGACAAATTGCAGCAATATTAGGCGGAATGGTATATAAGCCTAGAGCATTAGAAAATGTTGAGATGGTCTTTGAAGGTTTAGCGATTGAGTGGTTCAAAGTGGAGAATGCAGCTCCAGCAATCGGAAAAACAATCGGTGATCTGGAAATAAGAAAAACATATAGCGTAACAATCATTGCAGTTATGAAAAAGAATATGAAAAAGCTATTTAATCCGGGGCCAGAAACAGCAATTGAAGAAGGAGATATGCTTGTCGTTTCTGGTGAGAGAGAAGAGATTAAAAAAATTATTAATGAGTTACTTTCGAATAGGGGGACTGACTAGATGGATACTTTAATTTTTGAAGTTGGTACAGCGTTAGTATTAGTTGCAATTGCGGCAGTAATTGCTGGAAAGTTTAAATTCTCAGTAATTCCGTTTCTAATTGTTCTTGGGATGTTAGTGGGACCACATGCGCCGACAATAGGTGTTATCGATTTCAAGTTTATTGAAAGTGCAAGTGTCATTTCCTTCCTTGGACGGATCGGGGTTCTGTTCCTTCTGTTCTATCTAGGACTAGAATTTTCGATGAAAAAACTAATTAAATCTGGACGTTCTATTGCGATTGGCGGAACAATTTATATTTTAATTAACTTTTCACTCGGGTTATTATACGGATTTATAATGGGATTCCCTTTACTAGAAATCTTAATTATTGCGGGTATTATTACGATTTCTTCTAGTGCTATCGTTGCTAAAGTGTTAGTGGATTTAAGAAGAACTGGTAATAATGAAACCGAATTAATTTTAGGGATTATTATGTTCGAAGATATATTCCTTGCTGTATATTTATCAGTTGTATCTGGTTTAGTTTTAGGAGATCATGCTTCCTTCCTAGGTGCTCTTACTTCAATTGGAATTGCTTTAGGATACATGCTTCTATTCTTTATTGTAGCTAGAAAGGCGACACCTTTATTAAATAAATTGCTCAATATTAGTTCAGATGAAATTTTCATTATTGTAGTATTTGCTTCGTTATTCTTTATTGCAGGTTTCTCGGAAACAATTCACGTTGCCGAAGCAATTGGAGCACTTCTTTTAGGGTTAGTTTTCTCTGAGACAGAGCATAGTGACAGAATTGAACATCTTGTTGTTCCATTTAGAGACTTCTTCGGAGCTATTTTCTTCTTCAGTTTCGGATTAAGTATTGATCCGTTCTCATTGGGCGGAGCGATATGGTTAACGTTAGGTGCTGTCCTTCTTACAATCATCGGAAACTTTGTTGCAGGGATGATTGCAGGACGACAAGCTGGATTATCTCATAAAGCGTCAACAAATATTGGATTAACAATCGTTTCAAGAGGAGAGTTCTCTATTATTATGGCTAATATCGGCATAGCCGGTGGTTTAATGTCAGTACTAAAGCCATTCTCAGCACTATACGTGCTTATACTATCCATCTTAGGTCCACTTCTGACGAAAGAGTCAAAGAATGTATATAAATTTTTAAATAAAATCTTTAAGTGGGATACGAAGGCTAACTAAATTAAAAAAATAAAAGTACAAGATATTTTCTGCTTGTACTTTTATTTTTTGCAATGAAAACAGTAAAGAGAGGTACATGATGTTAGGAGAGTTGATTCATTCCGTTTTAGTGTTTCTAGAAGGACTTGGTTATTGGGGAATTATGCTTGGATTAATGCTAGAGGTTATTCCGAGTGAAATCGTATTATCTTATGCAGGTTATTTAGTATCAACAGGAAGCATTACATTTTGGGGCGCTGTCGCGTTCGGTACAATTGGTGGTGTAATCGCACAACTATTTATTTATTGGATCGGTCGATACGGAGGAAGGCCTGTTCTTGAGCGATATGGAAAATATATTTTAATTCAGAAGAAACATATTGATTATGCTGAAGCGTGGTTTAATCGTTATGGAACTGGTGTTATTTTTACAGCGCGTTTTATTCCTGTTGTGCGTCATGCTATTTCGATACCAGCGGGTATTGCGAAAATGTCACATGCTAAGTTTATTACGCTAACTACATTAGCTGTTATTCCGTGGTCAATTGTATTTGTATATTTAGGTTTTAAATTAGGAACAGAGTGGGAAAGCATTAATAAAGTAGCTGGGCCATATGTGAAATACTTTGCACTTGCTGCTATTGTTTGTGCAATTGGTTACTTTATATTAAAAAAAATGATGAAAAAAAAGTGATTACGGAAAAGGAATCTATGTTGGCATAGATTCCTTTTTTATTGGCATTTTTTCAAGGATGAAAGAATATGTTTAATATTTACCATATTGTGGCATACATATAGAGAAAGGGTGCTTGGAAAGGGGAATAAAGAAAAATGGAACTCCAGTTTCAAAATGTATATCAACAGGTGGAGAATTGGTATGTGTTGGATTCGGAGCTTCCTTGGGATGTCAAAAGGCTTAGAGATGATTTGTTTTCATTGATTGAAGTATGTAAAACGCCAGTTATTTTTTGTGATACGTGTGATGCGAATCATGTGCTTCTATCATTAGGGGAAGAAGAAGAGGAATTCTTATTCCCAGTAGGTGGTTTTTATCATAAAGAAAAACAATTAATTTTTGTTTGCATATGGGAAGAGTATGAGCAAGTGCTCAAAACACTACTGCATGAATTTCGCCATGCGATGCAGCATAAGAGAGAAGTATTGTATGTTGGAAGTGAATTGTACGAAGATAGATGGATTGAGAAAGATGCGAGGAATTTCGCAGAGAGGAAGTTAGATGAATATAAAAATAGAAAGTTAATGTAAAGCATAGTGGAGAAATGGCACTGTGCTTTCTTTGGTGGTTACTAAAAGTAAGCGATTGACTTTTATAAAGTTTAGTTCTAAACTAATAATATGAAACGAGCGAGGTGATAGAATGAAAACAGAAGATAGACTCGGATTACTATTATGGTTTCGTTTATCACGTTTTTATAACAAAAGTATTCGTGAGACGAATCAGCATTTGAAAGAATGGAATGTATCTGCCGCTCAGTTTGATGTACTAGCTCAAGTTGGAGGGCATAATCGTCTAACACAGCAAGAGCTTGGAAATAAACTATTTGTTACGAAGGGAAATATCACGCAGCTTTTAAATAAAATGGAGCAGCTAGAGTGGATTCGTCGTGAGCAAGAAGGTACTACAAAATATATTTCGTTAACAGAAAAGGGAAAAGTTTTATACGAAGAAATCGTCCCGCCTCAAGAAACATTCCAAGCGGAGCAGTTTCAAAATTTAAAGGTAGAAGAACAACATCAATTATTACAATTACTAAAAAAATTACAGTGAGAAAAACTTTGGAATAAATCTTGAATTCGAGATAATATGAGGTGAAGGGTATGTTTAGAAAAGTTGATCATAAAAATATGGGAAGAGCAAATCACGGTTGGCTAAATACACATTTTCATTTTTCATTTGCGAATTATTATAATCCTAATAACATGAATTTCGGAGCATTGCGTGTAATTAATGATGACCTAGTAGCGGCACAAACTGGTTTTGATATGCATCCGCACCGCGATATGGAAATCATTTCGTACGTTGTAGATGGTGCTTTAACACATGAGGATAGCATGGGGAACCGCGGAACAATTGAGCGAGGACATGTTCAATATATGAGTGCTGGCACAGGTGTATTTCATAGCGAGCATAATTTAGGAAATGAAACACTACGTTTATTACAAATTTGGATTTTACCAGATCGTGCGGATCATAAACCAAACTATGGTGAGTTTAAATTTGATTGGAGCAAGCGTGAAAACGAATGGTTCCATATGGTATCTCCAGTAGAAGCAGAGGCACCAATTCAAATTCACCAAGATGCAAATTTATATTCTTTATCGTTAGATGCTGGAAAAGAAATTCATTTTCCTGTGCGAGAAGGCCGTCAATTGTATCTTGTTCAAATTGAAGGAAGTAGTGTAATAAATGGTGAAACGCTTGTTATGCGTGATGCAGCAGAAGCGATAGAAGAAGATATCCATATTGAAGCGAAAGAGCCGTCACACTATTTAGCGATTGAGTTGAAAAGACAATAGAATGTTGATGGAAAAGGGGGACATCGATTAGATGTTCTCTTTTTTTGAGGTAGTGAAATTGTCAGAAAAAACTTTCTCAAATTTTCGGTAAAGGTATCGACTTGAAAAACAAGAATTGTATAAAAGTGTCAAAAATCTTTATGGGAATGGGGAATGTTATAGTGAAAAAGAAAGTCATTTCATCAGCATTAGCGTTAACTGTTATAGCCGGGGGATTTGGAACATTTGGAGCAACGACAACGAAAGCGGAAGAACAAAAAATTCAATATCATCAAGAGTTTAAAACACCTGCATACATAGGTGAAGAATGGAAAGCACCGGAAGGACTAGATAAAAAAGAAACGGTCTTTCAATATTTAGAGAGTAAGAAAGATATGTTTAAATTAGCAGGTAATATTGATAAACATTTCAATGTCGTTGGGGAAGAAAAAGACGCTGAATCTGGCACAACACACGTGAAGTTAGTTGAGAAGCATAATAACATTCCTGTGTATGGTTCAGATCAAACTGTTACACTTGATAAAGAAAATAATGTAAAAGCATTCTTCGGACAAGTTATTCCGAATTTAGATGATAAAAATATTCCTGCGTTTGCAAATATTAGCGCAGAGCAAGCAGAAACGATTGCAAAGGCAGATATTGAGAAAGAAATTGGTAAAGTAAAGAATTATGATGGTGTGAAAAAGGATTTATTTGTGTATGAAAAAGATGGAAACTACTATCTTGCCTATTTAGTTAAGGCATCGACTTCAAAACCAGCTCCAGGCTATTGGCATTATTTTGTTGATGCGACAAATGGAAATGTCATTGAGAAATATAATGCTGTAGACAACATTACAGGATTTGGTTACGGAGTATTAGGTGGTAGACAATCATTTGAAATTGCTCAAGATACGAAAACAGGAGAATTCAACTTATTTGACGGTAAACGAGGACAAGGTGTTCATACATTTGATGCGGAGAATATGGACGAAAACTGGTTTAATTTATTCTCGCAAATTCTTGGATATACTGGAGAAGAAGTGAAGAGTAAATCTAAGTTCTTCGAAGATAAAGCGGCAGTTGATGCGCATGTAAATGCAGGAAAAGTATATGATTACTACAAAAAGACGTTTAATCGTAACTCATTCGATGATCAAGGTGCGAAGCTTATTTCTACTGTTCACGTTGGAGAAAGCTGGAATAACGCAGCTTGGAACGGTGTGCAAATGATGTATGGTGATGGCGATGGTAAAACATTCATTCCATTATCTGCTGGACTAGATGTTATCGGTCACGAATTAACGCATGCTGTAACTGAACATACAGCAAATCTTGTTTATAAAAATGAGTCAGGTGCGTTAAATGAATCGTTATCTGATATTATGGGTGTCATGGTTGAGAAGAAGAGCTGGGATTTAGGTGCTGACATTTATACACCTGGAAAACCTGGTGATGCACTTCGTTCTCTGAAAGATCCAGCATCTATTCCAAATCCATTAAAACCAGGTGAAGGTTACCCAGATCATTACAATAAACGCTACACTGGAACAGCTGATAATGGCGGCGTTCATATTAACAGTAGTATTAACAATAAAGCTGCGTATTTAGTATCTGATGGCGGCACGCATTACGGCGTGAAAGTAACTGGAGTAGGCCGTGAAGCGACAGAAAAAATTTATTACCGTGCTCTTACGAAATATTTAACTGCAAACTCTGACTTTAAGATGATGCGTCAAGCGGCACTTCAATCAGCTGAAGATTTATATGGTAAAAACTCTAAAGCTGTACAAGCTGTTACGAAAGCTTATGATGCAGTAGGGGTAAAATAATAAGAGAAAAAGACCTGACTAGGATGTCAGGTCTTTCTTTATCCTGCTTTAATGGGCAGTAAGACCCCCACCTCAAAATTCAGCGAAAGCAAAGAAGTTAGGTGGGGGTCGGGCTGCCCATTAAAGTCCGATTGGTGAGGGCTAATAATCAGTGGGGGATGAAGAACCCCCCACTGATTAAAGTTTCACTTTATTTAGTCGCGAATACCTAATGCAATTTTCGCCATACGTGACATGCGTTCTTTAGACCAGGGTGGATTCCAAACGACATTTACTTCTATTTCATTGACTTCAGGTACGTTTGTTGATAATACTTTTTTAACGTCTGATACAATTTGCCCAGCCATTGGACAACCGATAGAAGTCATCGTCATTGTAATGACAGCATTATTATTTTCATCTGCTGTAACGTCATAAACTAATCCAAGATTGATAATATCAACACCTAGTTCAGGGTCAATAACAGCTTCTAAGTTTGCATATAACTTTTCTTCAAATGCTTGTTGTGACATGTGTAGCACCCCCTACATATTAATGATATCGATTCTCATTATAACGGATATATATATAATATGCAGGGAATGAGCTCAAAAAAATATTCCTCTTGAAAGAGGAATATTTTTTTGAGCTATTCAGTTCTGAAATGAGATACGAGTTGATCTAATTCTTCAACTGTTTGTTTCATTTGTTTAGCAGTTTGTGTCATCTCATTCATCGTAATGACTTTTTTCTCAGCAGATTGTGCAGTTGCCGCTGTTTCACTAGATACTTCAGTCGAAATAGAAGCGATGTTATTCAGTGAAGCGTTCATTTCTTCAGCGCTTGCAGCCATTTCCTCAGCAGTTGCTGAGATATCTTGCATTTGAGTAGATACTTTATTTACTTGTTCTACAATTGTTGTGAAAGAATTGCCGGCTTCACGAATGACATGAATGCCTTCAAATGCTTCAGAACGACCTTGTGACATCATCGAACTCGCAGTTTCAGTGTCTTGTTGAATTTGATGTAGTAATTGGTTAATATCTGTTGCCGCTGTTTTAGATTGTTCAGCAAGTTTTCGAACTTCATCAGCTACGACAGCGAACCCTTTACCTTGTTCGCCAGCACGAGCCGCTTCGATAGATGCATTTAAAGCAAGTAAGTTTGTTTGTTCCGCGATATTAGAAATAGATTGTACAGCTGTATCAATATATTTCGTGTGTGTGATTAGACGTTCGACCACTTCTGACGTAGCATTTACCGCATCGTGTATCGTTGTCATTTGTGAAACGGATTTTTGAATAACTGAACTTCCATCGTTAGCCTGTTCAGATGTAGTTACAGCAAGTTCAGTTACAGATGAAGCAGATTCAGCAATACGCTGAACGCTTACTGTCATATCGTCCATTGCAGTTGAGCTTTCTTCCATACTAGAGGCTTGCGATTGAATATTTGCATTTAAGCTAGACATCGAGCTTTGAACTCTTATTGTTGCCTCGCGTGATATATTCGTCTTTTCTAGCATATTTTCAGAAGCGTTTTGTACTTCTACGGATGTTTTTTGAACACGATTGATAATATGTTGTAGGTTTTCTAACATTTTATTAAATGATGTTGCAATCGTACCAATTTCATCATTACTATTTACCTGTAGGCGGGCTGTTAAGTCACCTTCTTGAGATGATAATTCTTTTAGTTTACTATCAATTTGTTGAATTGGTTTTACAAGTTTACCAGAGAACCACCATGCAAGAATGATAGCTACGATAATACAAATAACAAGTGATAAGAAGACAACATATTCAATTTGTAGTGAAGATTGATCAATTTTTTCGATAGATTGATCACGTAACTTAGCTTGTTCATTACTGTAATTTGTGAAGTCCCCAATTACTTTATACACAGTACCGTTTTCCGCATAAGCTACTTGTAAAGCCTCTTCCCACTTTTGTTCTTTTGCAAGAGTGAAAACTTTTTCTTCAATAAATTTTCTCCAAGTCGATCCTGATTCCATTGTGTTTTTCACAGATTGAGAAATGTTAGGATTTGAAAGAAGCTCACCTTTCTTATCTTCAAGAAGTTTACTCATTTCATTAAACTTGTCTAATTCAACTTGATCACGTTGTAATAAATAACCTCTTAAAGCAGAGAGCTGTACTTGATAAGCGTCCCCACGCTCTTTTAATTGTGTTGCCAGAGGGGAAATTTCTTTTTGTAATGTTTCAGCTTTACGAGATTGGTCGATAGCAAAAAATAAAATAAAAGCTAAGGCGATGCCAAATAAAGCGCAAATCGTTCCCATCATGAACATTAGTTTTTTTCGAATGCTAATAAAATTCATATGATAAAAAGCCTCCTTGTGAAATCTTAGTATTAGAATTAATAAATGTAAAAAATTGAAAGAAAGCTTTACTCCGTCGGGAATAAAGCTTTCTTCTTTCCTTTAGGAATTATAGCAGACGGAATGAGAGATAGAAAGAGATATTTTAAGGTGGAAAAAGAGAGACTGTAAATCTCTCTTTTTAATAATTTGAAGCTTATAAAAGTATAAATGAAAGTTTCGCGTTAAATGTTTGTTTTGAAATGAGAAACGAGAACTTCAAGTTCTTGTACGGTCGTTTTCATTTCAGAAGCTTTTTTAGCAACGACACTCATTTTGTTTACTTGGTCACCAGCTGAAGTTGCTGTTTGTGATGTTTCGGCGGCAACTTCATTTGAAATAGAAGCGATGTTATTTAAAGCTGCATTCATTTCTTCTGAACTTGCGGCCATTTCTTCAGCAGTTGCAGACATTTCTTGCATTTGTGAAGAGACGTTGTTAATGTGGTTAACAATTTCCGAGAATGAAGATCCAGCGGTACGAATGACTGTAATTCCTTCAGAAGCTTCTGACTGACCTTGTGTCATCATTTCATTTGCTATTTTTGTGTCAGCTTGAATTTGATGAAGTAAATGGTTAATGTCAGTTGCTGCTAGCTGAGATTGTTCAGCAAGTTTTCGTACTTCATCGGCAACAACAGCGAATCCTTTTCCATGTTCGCCAGCACGTGCTGCTTCAATCGAAGCATTTAAAGCGAGTAAATTCGTTTGTTCTGCGATATTAGAAATGGATTGAAGTGCAGTATCAATATGATTCGTATGTGTAATGAGTCGTTCTACTACTTGTGATGTAGCGTTAACAGCTTCGTTAATGGTATGCATTTGTGTAATAGATTTTTCAATGACTTTATTCCCACTATCTGCTTTTTCAGCAGCTGTAACAGCTAGACTGGTAACAGAAGAGGCAGATTCAGCAATACGCTGAACACTCGTTGTCATATCATCCATTGCAGTTGAACTCTCTTCGATGCTGGAAACTTGTGAACGAATATTGTGTTCAAGGGCATTCATAGTTTCTTCGGTTTTTGCGGTATTTTCCATAGACATAGTTGTTTCGATAAATACATTTTCAGAAGCTTCTTTGACACTTGTAGATGTTTGTTGCACTTGTTTTATAATACGTTGTAAATTAGCTAGCATTTGATTAAAGGAATTGGCGATATCACCAATTTCATCTTTACTCGTTACGTGCAATCTAGCAGTTAAATCGCCGTCTTGAGAAGCTAATTCTTTTAATTTCTCATCAATTTGTCGTATCGGTTTAACAAGTTTACCAGAGAACCACCATGCTAATAAAATAGACGTTAATGTGCATGTAATGAGTGAGAAGAAAATAATATATTGAATAAGAGATGAAGAAGACTCTACGTCAGCAATTAATGCGTCCCGTTTATCATTTTCTTCATTTGTATATTTAGTAAAGCGACTTAAAAGGTCGTTTACATAATTGGTTTGAGCTAAAGCAATTTTGGATGCTTCGTCCCATTTCCCTTCGCGAGCGAGAGGGAGGACTTCATTATCTATAACGCTTCGCCATTTTCCTCCCATTAAAATCGCTTCTTTCATTCCTTCTGGGAGTTTTTTATCACTTGTTACTTTTTCTCTAGTATCAGCTAGTTTTTTTCCTTCTCGGTTGAATTTATCCAGTCCTTTTTGATCATGTGATAGTAAATATTCTTGTAAACCAGCAACTTGTGCTTGGAACCAATCGCCACGCTCTTTTAAAATCGTTGCTCTTTTTGCCACATCATTTTTTAATGTTTCGACTTCATTGGCTTGATGCATAGCGAATGAAAGAATAACAATAAGAGCAATACTAAATAAAGAAGAAATGCTTAAGAGTGTGAACAGTAGTTTTTTTCGAATACTAACATATTTCATCTTTACCCCTACCTTTTAAAAACTATTTATTGTGATTTATAAATATTAAGAACGACATTAATAAAAACATTATTATGAAGTTATTAATCTGTTCAATGAAAATTATAGCAGATAATGGAAGAAGGCAGATTCATATGAGTAAATGTTCTTAAAATGTATACATTTGTATATCAAAAAATGCATAAATAAAAATGAGAAATACTATTGTAATTTGAAATTACATCATGTATACTTCTAATTAGTTGATAACGATTATCACTATCAACTATAAACATTACTCTTCGTTATGTTGGTCATACCCCTTTTTGACGACGTAAGTCAGAGACGAAATGTTGAAATATCTTGTGTCCTATTCTACAGAATTATGGTAATCTCCAACCTCAACTTATATGCGTGAGCATGCAAAAAGGATCCTATCCGTGAAGGGATCCTTTTTTGCATGCTGTCGCAATTAATGTATATAAACCGGGTATTTGTTCTTCAATTCCTTCCCGTGCAGTAGAAGGGAAGACCCACCTTTGATGAGACCCGTGTTCTTCAACTAGTTTTTCAATTTTTAAATGTTCTTCTGCAAGTGTTGTAATAATTTCTCCTAGCGTCCAGCGACGGATGAGCGTTTTAGGTAACAATTCTTTCTGCGCTTCTGTAAGAAGGATGCTATAAGCAACATTATCTTCAATTAATTCTTCATCGAAGTAATTTCCATTGGCCCGAAATGATGGGTGGTCTACTCCTAATAATTTCGTGTAAACAGGATGATAGTCACGAAGGATAAGCATGCCATCTCCTTTAAGTAAGGTAGCAATTTTTTGAAAGAGCGGTTTTAAATCTAAAAAGTAATGGAGTACACCAAGTTCCAGCAATACGATATCAAATGATTCGGAGAGCTGCACATGTAATACATCAGAAACGACATACTGGATAGAGACACCTGCTGCTTCAGCAAGTTCATTTGCATATTTTGCATTACTTGCTGAAATATCAACAACTGTTACGTCAGCTCCTAAAAGAGCGAGAGCAACGGCTTTATTTCCTTTTGACCCGAGTAAATTAATAATACGTTTTCCTTTTGGAGATTGTATGTAAGGTAAATAGTGATCTACCTCGCGCACGGGATCTGCCATAAGCTTTTTTGCGTAATCGGCTGGCGCCCCGTGGCGATTCGTCCAAGCTTCATAAGCAGCTGCATTCCAACTTTTTTCATTACGTATGCTTAGTTGGTTTTGATTCAATCGTATCACTCCTTTTGTGAACCTATAGTTATTCTATGGGGAGATGGGATTTCCTTTTCTTTTTGAATAAAAGTTTGATTTTTCTGTGAGTAAGTCGTAAAATACATGTTATATATAAAAGCGTTGAAAAGGAAAAGTAGAATGAAATCATTCTGTCCAGAGAGCTTCGGTAGCTGAGAAGAAGCAAGAATATTCATTTGAACAATGGCCTTTGAGCTTCGTCCTGAACTTATCCAATGATAATAGTAGGCGGCGACGAGAGTTGGTACTCGTTATCAAAACCACAGTATAAGAGCATATAGCTCCGTACTTGTTAAGGCTAATTATGTGAGTAATTGGCGAAATAAGGTGGTACCGCGACTGTTTATACAGCCCCGCCCTTATCTTTTTTAAGATAAGGGCGGGGCTTTTTTATATTTAAAAGGAGGAATGTAAGATGAGTATTTTTATTGGAGGCGCTTGGCCGTATGCAAATGGCTCGTTACATCTTGGGCATATTGCAAGTTTGTTACCTGGGGATATATTAGCACGTTATTACCGGGCAAAGGGTGAGAATGTGTTGTATGTTTCGGGAAGTGATTGTAATGGAACGCCAATTGCAATTAGGGCAAAACAAGAAGGTGTGACGGCGAAGGAAATTGCTGATAAGTATCATGAAGAATTTGAGCGATGTTTTCGTAGCCTCGGTTTTACTTATGATTGCTATACACGTACAGATAGTGAGCACCATCATGAAACTGTTCAAAATGTCTTTTTACGTTTATTAGAAGAAGGCTATATTTATAAAAAAACAGTGGAACAAGCGTATTGTGAAATGTGTACACAGTTTTTACCTGATCGTTATGTAGAAGGTGTTTGTCCACATTGCCATGAAGCAGCAAGAGGAGATCAATGCGATGCATGTTCAGCTATTTTAGATCCACTCGATTTGTTAGAAAAGACATGCAAGTTATGTGGTAGTACACCATCCGTGCAGGAAACAGAGCATTTCTATTTCGCATTGCATACATTTCAGGAACAAATCAAAACGGCTGTAGAAACCGCAAAACAAACAGGAACATGGCGTGACAACGCGATTCAATTAACAGAGAGATATGTTAAGGAAGGGTTACTAGATAGGGCTGTGTCACGTGATTTACCAATCGGGGTATCAATTCCGGTAGAAGGGTATGAAGACAAGAAAATTTACGTATGGATTGAAGCAGTGACAGGCTATTATTCAGCGAGTAAACATTGGGCTGAAGAAACAGGGAAAGATGATCAACAGTTTTGGGATAAAGAAGCGAAAACATATTATGTGCACGGAAAGGATAATATTCCGTTTCATTCCATCATTTGGCCAGCGGTATTGCTTGGAATAGGAGAAGGAGCAATTCCTCGTCATATCGTTTCGAATGAATATTTAACAGTTGAAAAAAGAAAGTTATCTACAAGTAAAAACTGGGCAGTATGGGTGCCTGACATATTAGAACGCTACAATCCAGATTCTATTCGTTACTTTTTAACAGTAAACGCACCAGAAAATCGTGATACTGATTTTTCGTGGCGTGAATTCATTTACAGTCATAATAGTGAATTGCTAGGTGCATACGGGAACTTTGTGAACCGGACATTAAAGTTTATTGAAAAGTATTATGGTGGTATTGTGCCGAAGGGAAGTATTGATGGAGAATTGAAAGATAAAGTGGAAGGATTATATAAAAATGTTGGAGAGGCGATTGAGCAAACTACATTTAAGGTGGCGCTAGAAACAATATTTGAGGCAGTACGTTTTGCAAATAAATACTTTGATGAGAGGCAGCCTTGGAAACAACGAGAAGATGATCCAGTTTCATGCGAAGAAACGATTTATAACTGTGTGTATCTTATCGCTAATTTTGCAAATCTCCTTGAACCATTTTTACCATTTTCAAGTGAAAGAGTTAGAAATACATTATCGATTGTGAAACGAAATTGGGAACCTCAAACCGCGTTGCCGAATAGAATTGATAGTGTGCAGCCGCTATTTGAACGAATTGATGTAAAACAAATTGAGCATGAGGTAGAAAAGTTATATGGAGCGGTAAAGTGAGATAGAGAAAAAGACCTTTCAAATACATGAAAGGTCTTTTTGTTATGCAGTAGGATTCTCTTTCTTATCCTTTAAGAAGAAAAGTACAGCAAGGATTACGAGAATAATAGCTGCAATATCATATGTTATTTTGAAAGTAGTATTAAAGTTTAAGTACTCTACTAAAGGGGTTTTGACTGCCCCAGCATATATGCAAATGGGAATGAGGAGCAAATCGTAAAATTTCTTTTCTTTCATATATCTTATTAAGAAGAAGATACACATAATGGCAAAAAAGGCTACACTTAAAATAGTCATTTATACCTCTAAATAGATTTGAAATTATACCACATTGTAACTGTATTTACATTTATATACAAATTATTATTTTCATGCACTATGCACGCTTCTATGTTTCTTTGCTTTCCTGGCTGTAAGCAGCTGAGGAGTAAAAATTCCAAGTAGTATAAAGAGTATCCCAATCCACTGCATGAAGGTTACGACTTCATGTACAAGTGTAATAGAAGCGATAATGGCTGTTGGTAATTCAGCTGCTCCTAGTATTGTACTAAGTCCTGTTCCTACTTTCGGTACACCAATTGAAAAACAAATGACAGGTACGACAACGCCGAACAATCCGAGGAAGAAAGCGTATTTCCAAAGACCTGCTTGCAGGGCACCGTCTGTTAAAAAGGTTGGCGGGAAGAATAGGCATACGATAAGAGTAGCGCTTGTTGTCATAAGAAAGCTTTTCGTATAAGGCGGTACTTCTGTAGCAACACGCCCGCTTGCAAACACATAGAATGAAAAAGAGACAGCGGCTAATAAACCAAAGATAATACCTTTCGTGGAAAAGCTTTGTCCGAGTCCTTCAAAGACACCGCCTGCAAACAATGTACCAGTAAATAAAATAATGATAGATATAACTTTCTCACGGCTTGGAAATGTTCGATTTGCAATTGCTTCAATGACTACACCAATCCATGTGAACTGAAAGAGTAAGACGACAGCGATAGATGCTGGTAGTTCTTCTACAGAGATAGCGTAGAAAATACCAGTCATACTCATTGTTGTGCCAACTGTTAGTAAGGAAAAGAATTGCTTTTTTGTTACTTTATGACGTGAAGCGAAAAGAACGAGCAAAAGAAGCCCAATCCATCCGAAGACATATTGTCCTCCTAATAGTTGATGTGCTGAAAATCCATCAATAAATCCGAGTTTAAAAATAGTTGAAAGTACGCCGTAGCTACAAGCTCCGAATAAAACGAGTAATGAATACTTAAATTTTTCCATGAAAATCCTCCTTTTACATAATAAAAAACGCCCGCTATCCAAATTAGGATAACGGGCGAACGAAACAGAGTAAGATACTCTACAAAATTCCGCCACTCATACGAAGTATGAATTTGGGGTATGAAATTGTAGTAGGTTGTTACATTGCTTTTGGGAATACAATAGAACATTTTACACCTTGAGCTGTGTTTTGTATTCCATAAGGAAACTGATGTTTATCTAATATTTGCTTTACAATATATAGCCCAAGGCCGCTACCTTGTACTAATCCATGTTTGCCAGGGTTTGCGCGATAGAATGGCTCAAATAAATGGGCAAGTTTATCCTCATCGATTTGTGAACCTGTATTTAATACTTCTAATGCGTACCCGTTTGGCTTTTCATAAAGTTTTATATAGACATGCTGATGATCAATTGTGTAATGAATTGCATTTGAAATAATGTTAAAAATAGCAGTTTGAATAAATTTAGGATCAGCTAAAATTTGTACATCTTGTTTAATGTTAGATTGAACATTTAATTGCTTTACAGATACAAAGTAATCTACTTTTTTCATAACATCCTCAATAATAGAAGTTAATGAAATAACTTCTAAATTCGGTTTAAATTGAGGGTTTTGTATTTTGGATAATTCTGACATCTTTTCCGTTAATATGTTGATATCTTGCATCATCTCATAGGAGCGTTTTAAATATTTATCTCTATCTTTATAAGCACCAATTCCGTGAATCATGCCATCGAGTTGTCCCATAACTGCCGCGATGGGGGTTTTTAATTCATGGGATACCATAGACATAAATTCTTTCCGAGATTGTTCTAACTGTTGTTCCTTTTTGAGCTCACTTTTTAAATCTTGATTGCTCGCATGTAAATTCTTCACAATATTTGGGACCTGTGAAGCAGCTACTTGTAAATTAAAATCTGTTTGATCTGTATTTGTGTTAAGTGCTTTTTTATCTGAGAAATCAATATTCATAATATCTTTTAAAGCATCGCTCATATATTGAAAAGGTTTGGCAATTAGTTTTGTATAAATTAAGGATCCAAGTAAAGATAATGCAAGCATTGTCGCGCCAATATGTGGAGCTAATTGCTGCAGTGCATCTGCTAATTTTGGATGATCTTGAGCATCAGTTGTTTTACTTGCTGCATTTTGTTTATGTAAGGCATCATTAGTAGCGACTTGCTTTTCCGTTTCTATAGGTGGAACAGAAGTACTATTTTTTTCCGTAATATTTTGAGTATGTTCTTTTGCTTTTGCAGTTTGGCTAGGCTGCAAAAGGTGATTTATGGCTGTAGAGAGTGTTTTATAATCTATAATAGAAGATTGAAAATTAGGAATTATACCCTCTGAAACAGCCTTACTTTGATTCGTTTTACTTTGGTCGTTTTGTTTGTCTGAATCCGCTTGTTCTGTCGTCAGCGCTCCATTTTCTTTCGCAAAACGTTCTTTATCGTAATTTGAAGCTAGGAAGTAAATAATTTGATAAAGACAAAGTGATAAAAGAATACAAAATAATAAGGTTTTGATGAAAATATTTTTGGTGATGTTGTCGGTGCTACGATTCGATTTTGTAGCCAATGCCTTTCACCGTTTTAATATAAGGAATCCCTAATTTTTTTCTTAAGTTTTTAATATGTGTATCTATAACTCTTACATCACCATAATGTTCATAGCCCCATACCTTATTTAGCAAATCACTTCTTGATAATACTTTTCCCCGATTTTGCAGTAAAGTATAAATAATTTCAAATTCCTTTGTTGTCAATTCAATTTGATTACCATGAACATAAGCGGCATATGCTGTAGAATTTAACATTAATTCATGGAATTGTAGTATAGTTGCAGTTTCTGCTTCCTTCGTTGCTGCTCTTCTTAATACAGCTTCTACACGTTTAATAAATACGGTGTAATGGAACGGTTTTGTAATATAGTCATCAATACCTAATTCAAATCCTTTAATTTCACTTTCTTCATTATGTAAGCCTGTCAACATAATGATTGGTACATCAGATTGTCCTCGCATAATTTTACAAATACTATAGCCATCTATATCTGGTAACATCACATCAAGGAGGACAAGATCGTATGAATTTTTTTGGAAAAGAAGTATACCTTCTGTTCCAGCGCCAACGACATCAACGGTAAAGTTTTGTGCCAATAGAAATTCACGAATCAGTTCTTGTATATCTGGGTTGTCTTCAATCACCAGTATATGCGTCATAGTAACACCTCCTAAATAACGCTTTTCACTGCAATATTCGAATTCATCATTTTTGAATGACTCAGATTGTTTATACATATAATAAGCCCCCGCTATAAAATAATCATGAAAGTAGCAAGGGGAGTTGTTTAGCGAAACTGAATATTTCAGAATTACAGTAGTTCTATTATAGTATGTATTGTAGAATTTATAAAATATTATAACTGTATAATTTTAATATCCATGTTTATCAATGTTTTGATGTCATTTGACACAATCTATTTTCATTATATATGTAAATACAGTTGTTTAGCTACTGTAAATGAAGAAATAAAATAAGCCAAGACATAAAATTCTTGGCTACACGTAAATCGTGTTCTTAGGTTATTTTACAGTGACAGTAGCCTGCTGGGGAATACGCTCAAATAACCAGTGTATATCATTGTTATACATACGAATACAACCTAGTGTTGTCCATTTGCCGATTGCCTGATTATTGTTCGTACCATGAATCGCATAAGTTGTTCCATAAGTTCCAGCCATATTTAATCCTAGCCAACGGTCACCAAGTGGATTACGTGGGTCGCCGCCTTTAATGTTTCCTGTATAGTAAGGACGGTTTTTAATTTTATTAACGATTTGAAAAGTACCTTTAGGTGTAGGTGTACCTGCTTTTCCAGTAGCGACAGTAAAACTCTTTATAAATTGTCCGTTTTGATAATAATCCATTTTATTTAACTGCGTGTTTACAATCAGTTGATCATTCGTTGTAGCTGCCTCAGCATTTGTGAATGGAATAGTTAAAAATCCTAATGATAATAGTGCGCTTAATAATAGTTTTTTCATTATATTCTCCTTTTTACTATTGTAATAGTCTTACATACAATGAATTTTTAATCCTCGTAATACTTTATTTACATTTTCATCTAATGTTTCAAAGAAGGTAGTAATCTTTGGATTTTGTTTGTTGTTTTTATCAATAAGTAATCTTTCATTTAGTAAAAGTTCACCATGTAGTCCAAAACTTTGAACTTGAATATTTAATTCATCTTCAGTTTCAGAAATGATCGGTAAGAAGTAGTGAAAAGCTTTCGTTGGAATGATATAGCTTTTGCCAATCATGCTTTCTTGATTTGAATTAATCCATTTTTTCGTGACAATTTTAATGTTCTTTTTTGAAACGATAAAAGATAGTGTAGTAGATTTTGTTAAACTTACGTCAAATTCACTTGTTTCACATATGTGTAAATTAAAAACGGTTTCATTTTGATGAGATTCAACATTTGTATTAATAAAATCGTGCATTTTATAAGCTTCCATTTCTGATTCACCCTTTTTTCAATTTCGAAAAGCTATTCATATTTATTCAAATTAATGCTTAGTCATTTATTGGTTAAATTTTTCAACAAATTCCGATATAATCTTACAATACGTATATGAAGCTAATATGAAGTTTGTATGAGTTTGTAGTGGTTTTTTATTAAGAACAAAATAGGGTGATTTTTAGGTGTTAAAAACTGGATAAAAAATGTATATTAATTCCTTTGTTTCGTACGATATATAGTTGTTAGCTCATTTTAAAATGTTAATAGATAGCAGCAAATAATGAACGGAAAACTTTAGTGTGAGTCTTACAAAAATGTAATAAAAATGTAAGCTATTGTGATAGTTATTTCGACAATTTTTTTATACAATAATAGTAAGAAGTTGTACGTGATTGAAAGGAGAGATGACATGGAATGGGTTCATGAATTATTTCAGCAGTACGGGTACTATGTTGTACTCGTTGGTTTGCTGTTAGAATATATTGCACTTCCGTTTCCGGGAGAGCCAACATTAGCATATGCGGGATTTTTAGCACAGAAGGGCGATTTAAGTTTACCGATTTTAATTATCCTATCTTTTATTGGGACAAGTGTAGGAATGACAATTCAATACTTTTTAGGAAATAAACTAGGTATGCCCTTTATTCAAAATTATGGGAAATACGTATTTTTAACACAAAAAAAAATCGACTTAACAAGAATGTGGTTTGATAAGTATGGATACTTCCTTATTTTTATCGGTTTCTTTATTCCTGGTGTGCGTCATTTTACAGGATACTTTGCAGGAATTATTAACTTACCATTCCGTCGCTTTGCCATTACAATTTACTCAGGTGCTCTATTTTGGGTATCGTTCTTCTTAATCGGTGGTTACTGGTTAGGTGGCAACTTACATGATATTTTTGGAGCGTTAGAAGGTCACATCGGTAAAATCATTTTTGGAGTGATTGTGATTGTAGCAATTACGTTAGGAGTTCGTTTCCGTAAACAGTTAAAACGAGTATTTTTACAAAACGCAAGTTAATATGAAATCCATTCTATGTCAAAATTTAGGAAGGCAGTGCAGACGCACTGCCTTTTTTATTTTATGTTCCAATTTATTTTCAACTTTCCTTTTAACTGGTTTCCACTAACTATAATGTAATACGTTCCGGTCTTAATTGCAGCGAAATGGTATGTATTAGGACCGTTTGAAGCTAAATAATTTTCTTCCTCTTGAAATTCACTAGCCATTTTGATATCCCCCATGTAGCCATTTGGATTTTCAGCTCGTGATTCAATCGTGAATTCTAATATGTCCCCTCGTTTTAGTTCAATGGGGACTTTATGTTTACCACTAAAATGTTGAAAAGATGCTTCGAAAGAGTTATCTGTTTTTGTTTCGACCCATTGTTCTTTTGATGTTCCAAATTTTTCTATATCTATTAAGTTGATTGTGATAAATATAATAAGCATAATGCCTGGCAAGACATATTGTATCCACTTAAATTTTGTTGCTATAACTGTACATAAATAGAAAAAAAGAGAACATATTGCTCCAATTGATCCAAGGAACAAGAACTGTCTTAGATCCGCTTCTTTAAATATTAGGAAGGGAAGAAAAAATAAATAGCCGCAAAAAATATAAAGGAGTAATGTCTTCAGTCTTGTATGTGTTTTTAATTTTAATTTATCGATGCAAATAGAACAAAAAATTGCATATGCAGCAAGAATAGGAACGAAGGGAACATATAGTAGTTCTCGTAATCCAGTTAAGAAACTATATAGTGTTGGTTGACTAGTTGTTAAGAGAAGCGTGCTAATAAGTAATAATAACAAGAAAGCTGCTGTAAGCTTAGTAAGAATGTAAGAAAAGGTAGATGTTTTTTTCATATGGAACCTCCTTTGTTTAATATTTCACATTCATTATATAAGTTATTTTCATCATAATACATCTTTATTTTTGTCAATTATTATAGTCGTAATGACAATTATAATTGACAAAAATAAGGATATTATTTACAATTCTATTTAAATAAATGAAAAAGAGGGAAGACATGAAGCTTCAAAATCGAGTGAGGGAATTGCGAGCAAAGCATCGTTTATCACAAGGGGATTTAGGGAAAGCAATAGGATCATCACGGCAAACGATTAGTTTAATTGAGCGCGGGGATTATGCGCCATCTATCGTATTGTCGTTAAAAATCGCACACATTTTCAATGTAACAGTGGAGGAAATATTTACGTTAGTGGAGGGGGAAGAGGATGATGAAGAGTAAACGAAAAAAACAATTTGATTTTGTGGGGAAAATAGCATTAAGTATGATTGGTGGCTTTTTAACATCTTATATAGCTTTAAATTTACTCTCGGATGAACCGAGAAAATTATCATCTAATACATTTATAGGTGTATGTACTATTTTTGGAATCTTAATGATGTACTACACTTGGAAGAATACACGTATGTTAGCGGAGGCACGCGATGAAGAAGAGAGCGTACAAGGCAGAAAATTAGGCATTATAAGTATATATTTACGTGTAGGTGATATAGTTACGCAGGCATGGTTTGTATATGCAGTTATTACATGTAGACGTGCACTGTTGCAGGATATAAATGTTTCATTTGCAGTGTGGAATTTAGTAGCTTCTATCGTTTGTTTAACTATTGTAGTGATTAGTGGGCTCATAACAAAAAATCGTTATAATAAGCTATATCCTGAACAAGGTGTAACATATATGGAATCTATGAAAATGTGGACTAAAAACGCAGATGAAGGCTTGAAACATATTGTGCATGAAGCTGGATATAAAGCGTATGAATTTACGAATACAATATTGGCATATGTGTGGTGGGCTGCCGTTATATATACAGCAATTAGTGATATCAACTTTGTATTAATTGGCTTAATCTCATTTATTTGGATATTGCATCTCGGAAAGTTCATGTACGAAATGCAGAGAAAAATGATTTATTAAGGGGAGAAAAAGGTGGATATTTTAAGAAGGCCAGCTGGTTCTATGACGGCGGCGTTAGTTTTGTCCATTTTATACGTAGTAATCCGAACTAAGAAATTAGAAGTAATGTTGGATATATGGGCATTATTTGGAATTTTTTTATTAGTGCTAGCTATTCATGAGCTAGGACATGTAGTGTTTGGTTTAATAGGTGGTTTAAATTTTAAATTTATGACAGTAGGACCAATTACTTTTCAAAAAGAGAAGGGGAAAGTACGCATTCGAGAAAATAAATTATGGGCGTACTTCGGAGGCGTGGCGATGTTAGTGCCTCCTTCTATAGAGACACCGAACCTTTCGAAAAAGTGGGCATGGATGACTTTAGGTGGACCGATTACAAGTTTACTATTCGGTATGACTTTTGGTTACATATACATGGTGAGTTATTATCAATATCTTTTATATTTTTCTGTTTTACACTTTGTGATTTTTGCAGCTACAGTCGTACCGATAAAAGGAACATTTTTGAGTGATGGTATGCAATTTCTCATTTTAATTAAAGATGATGAAAAGGCGAAGCAGCACTTATATAACATTCAAGTATCAAGTGAGTTATTTAGTTATAAGAGGCCGAAAGATTGGGACGAGAGATTAGTAGAAATTAGTGAGGAGAAATTAAAAGAGGATAAAAGTATAAGAGATACAATGAGCGGACTTATGCTCGTCTTTTATGCTCGAGCTGACCAAAAGGGGATGGAAAGGGCGATATCGTATATAGAACCAATTATTCAACAACCTGTAACGAAGGAAAATAAATTTTTCGTTGGGAGTTTTCATAGTTGGTACCTTTTGTATAAAGCTCTTTATGAGATGGATAGCATTTCTCTGCAAGAAGCGAAGGCGTATGGGAAGGCCATTACAAAAATGGATCTAAACGGATATTACCGTACACAAGGAATTATTAAGTATTTAGAGGGCGATATGGAAGCTTCCCGTATATATATGAAGAAGGCTGATAAAGAATTGAAGAATGCTGAAAAGAATGAATTGGGATATTTACAATTAGAGAGAGAATGGTTTGAGCAGTTGAAAGAGAGGGTATCTTACGATGGATAAGGTATCCTCTTTTTTCTATGTCGTCTTCTGCCGTTCCATAAAAAGTCTGGGGCGAGTAAAATAAGATATGAAGAGCAAAGCTTGGAGGAATTCTAGATGGAAATTTTAACGATTATTTTAATCGTCTTGCTCATTTATGCTGTTTTTAAAGTAGCATATGTAGCATTAAAGATACTTGCGATCTTATTAGTTATCTTTTTAATCGTAGAGTTCGGCAGTAAATTGCTTGGGGGATAGGGTATGTTGTGCGTTTAGGGTGTCGGTAAATCGATAACCTGTATTGGAACGTTGATATAAGTGGAGAAATGATCGATATATTATAGTGAATACTAAGTGGGGTATGTAGAAAAGAAGTTGCCTTGAGGGTAGCTTCTTTTTATTTTGATGATGGGTATGAGCAGGAAAGAATAACAAACAAAAAAAGCTGGAAGAATATCTTCCAGCTTACGAGTTACTTTCAATTTGGCGACCGTTTTCTTCTTCATTGTCTTGTAAAAGGTTGAATACGTCTGCTAGGCAGAATGCAATGAACCAAGTCCATAGACCGTGGAAGAAAGCTGAGCTTAATTGAAGTGGTAATGTATAGTTAGTCATTGAGTAGGAAATACATCCGCCAACGATTCCGATCATTGTTAATAACATTGTTTTTTGTGCATTTTCTTCTGGATTGAAGAGGAAGTAAATGTATCCACCTAAAATTGAAGCGCTTACAAGGGTTTCGATTCCATTAAAAATGATATTCTCTCCAAGCTGAGTGTTTGTCCAGAAGCAGATTGTTCCGCCGATAATAGCAAACAGGACAGCTATTGTATATCTGATATATTGATTCATATGTTCATCTCCCTATGTAATAAGATGATTTGGAAGTCAAAAAGGTAGGTATAGTATATTGAAGTGAATTTTAGTTGTACGTATCTTTTTTTATAAAAAGATCATGGAAGAATAACTAAGATGATCGGTTTTTTAAACCGTTACGTGTATGGTGTTTGAAATATACCCGACTGCTCGTTTCTTTTTGCTTGTAAAATAAGAGAAACTTCCAAGTCTATATACTCTTTTTTTGTGAGTCTGCTTTCATTATAACACATTTAGGGCCACAATAATAGAATTATCTGATTTTGTAATAAGTGTAAAAAATAAAAATCGCAATGAAATGCCATTAACAATGCCGCTTAGTGGAAGAAGGATTTTAATTTATTATGATCAAATATGTAATCAAGGTGGGATATAAAAAGGGGACTTAAATACTATAAAAATGTTTTGTAGTATGAATGAAAGGGAGGAGAGCTAACTTGGAGATCACAACAGAAAGATTAATAATTAGACCTTTTAAGAGTACTGATTTACAGGATGTATTTACTATTTATAATAATGATGATACATGTAAGTTCCTATTACATAATAAGTGGACTCATGAAGACATGCAGAAAAGATTTAATAAGAAGCTAGCAAACAATGTACTTACTAGAGATTCAATATTAAGTTTGGCAGTTATATACAAGGCTAAAGTAGTTGGTGATTTATCCGTATGGTACACAAATATGAAAGATACTGTTGAGATTGGTTATAGTTTTTCAAATGAAGTAGCTGGGAGAGGTTTGGCAACAGAAGCAGTAAATAGCTTGGTATTTAAATTATTTAATGAATGTAATGTACATCGTATACAAGCTAATCTTGATGCACGTAATACAGCTTCAAAAAAATTGTGTGAACGCATAGGCATGAGAAAGGAAGCACATTTCATACAAGATTTTTGGAATAAAAATGAATGGACAGATAGTTTTGTATATGGAATGCTATCCTCCGATTTGTAGTAATAAACTTCGTGGTTTTATTATGCTAAAGGGTGCGTTAGTTGAATAACAAAGGGCATAACATATTATATGTTATGCCCTTTAATGTATTAACCTTTTTATATGCGTTTGAAACGGCCGACAATTTCAACTGTTTCAGTAATGTTCATGAATGCTTTGTTATCCACTTGACGGATAATACGTTTCATTTCGCCTAACTCATAGCGAGTCACGACAGTGTAAATCATTTTTTTCTTATGGTTTGTATAGCCGCCGACAGCATCTACCATTGTCACCCCGCGTATGCCGTGATGCAATAGTGCGCTTTTTATTTCCTCGCCTTTTTCTGTAACTGTCATTATCGTTAATTTAATATGTTTCGTATGCACAGCATCGATAACTTTGCTGACTACAAACCGGCTAATTAACGTATAAAGCGTAATATCCCATCCGAAAATAAATCCAGCTGCAACAAGTAAGATTAAGTTGAATCCAAAGATGATTGCTCCAATCGAAATATCTCGATGTTTCGCTACAATCAATCCAACGACATCAAAACCACCTGTTGAAGAAGCAAATCGGAATATGATTCCAGAAGCTGCTCCGCAGATTACACCGCCGAATACAGAAGATAGTAGAATATCATCTGAAACTTGGTGTACAGGGATAATGTTCATCGCTAATGATGATACAGCTACAAAGTACGCTGTTAAAAAGGTTGTCTTCTTGCCTAAGTAAAAGTGACTTAAAATAAGAAGAGGAATGTTTAGTAAAAAGATAAGTGCACCGATATTGTAGTGCATTAAATAACCGATAATCATCCCTACACCAGCGAAGCCACCGCTAATCATGTTATGCGGGATAAAGAACATATTCATAGAAATTGCATACAAAATAGAGGCTATGAAAATAACAACCAACTGTATGATGAATTCTAAGTGAAATGTTTTAGCTGCTGGGAAGGATAAAAAGGCGGTGTCGGGAACGTAATCGGCGTCTCCTAGTTGACCCATAGTATGTTTCATCTCCATATTCATTTTTGATTACAAGAAGAGAATAAAGGTTTTTTCAAAAACTGGCAATAGTTTTATTATAATGCAAAAATTTTATAAATTTCTAATAAATCAAGCCTATTCATTGATGTGTGTGAATATACTAAAGAAAGCGAATACAACGTTTCTTAATTATTGTTTTCTTGAGAAAATATGCAAAATACTTTTTTTGACGATAAAAGGAAATAGAGAATGTTTGGCGAATGTGCTAAAATGACTTTATTAAGGATGTGAAGCGATGGAATTTTTATTGCAGGATGCAATTCTATATATATCGTTTGTAACGACAGCACTTTGTTTATTAGAAGTTTTCTTCCTTGCTAATGTTTCTCGCTTTGTGCGTCAGCAAGCATCAAATGGTAGACAAAGAGCTTTTGCATTAGCTGATACATGTGAAGATAGTGCGGGAAATGTACCGCTATTTTCAATTTTTTATAAGTATGGAATGATTCGTTCTGTACGCAGACAAGAATCAAGTGAAGAGAATGACGAGGTCGGTCCGTATACACCAATGTTTCGCTAAATAATTACGAAACATTGGAGGAATGAACATGTTAAAATCATACCGAGCTGTGCTCGTTAGTTTATCATTATTACTTGTTTTTGTTTTATCTGGTTGCAGTAATGCGGCCCCAATTGATGCACATAGTACGGGAATTTGGGATCATTATTTCGTATATCCAATCTCGTTTATGATTCAATTTGTTGCTCATCATATACCGGGAGCTAGCTTCGGGATTGCTATCATTATTATGACGCTCGTTATTCGTTCAGCTATGATTCCATTAGCTATTTCGCAATATCGTAGCCAAGCGAAAATGAAAAAAATGCAACCTGAATTGCAGAAGCTAAAGAAAAAATACGGTGATGTAAGTAAAGATCTTGAAAAACAAAAGCAGTATCAAAAAGAAATGTCAGAACTAATGAAATCAGGCGGTTGGAATCCACTTGCTGGTTGCTGGCCAATCTTTATACAAATGCCGATTTTTTCTGCTTTGTATTATGCGATTAGCCGAACAGAAGAGATTCGCACATCTTCATTTTTATGGGTGAACTTAGGACATGCAGATCCTTATCATATATTACCGATTATCGCAGCGTTAACGACATTCATTCAGATGAAAGTTTTTCAATCTAATATTACACCTGGAGAACAAGTACAGATGATGAAGGTGCAGCAAATTATGATGCCGGCAATGATTCTATTTATGGGATTTGCGGCGCCATCAGGACTTGTGTTGTACTGGATAACAGGTAACTTATTTACAATGACACAAACAATTGTATTAAGAAGAATAATGGAACGTGAAGAATTACAATTACAAAAAGCTTAGAACAACGCCGCTCGGGATGAGCGGTGTTTTTTTGTTAAGTCGTTAAGGAAATGTTAAGAAACCGACATTACTATAGGCATTGTATACGAAAGTGTACATGCTTTAGAAATATGAAGGAGGAAATTTCCTATGAAGAAGAAAACAGTTGGGTATTTAGCAATTGCAGGTGCTTTATCATTCGGAATCATTGGAGGAGCTGGCATACCAGCATTTGCGGCAACGAATACTCCAGCAGCTGAGCAATCTACAAAAACGGCGAAAAAAGATTTAGATGACGCTACAAAACAAAAAGTAAAAACGATTATGGACGATACAAAGAAACAGTTGAAAGAGCTAGGTGTAAACCTTCCAGAGAAAGAAAAGCGTAAAGACA
>NZ_JAKUFT010000062.1:0-30612 GCF_022663605.1 Bacillus cereus group sp. BfR-BA-01379 | reverse complement strand
TCACAAGTTATGCATGACGTTACTGAATTAATTGATCAAGTGGAGAAAGATGATAACATTCGTGTTGTTGTAATTCACGGTGAAGGGCGCTTCTTCTCAGCGGGAGCAGATATTAAAGAATTTACATCTGTTACTGAAGCGAAGCAAGCGACTAAATTAGCACAGCTTGGACAAGTTACGTTTGAGCGTGTTGAAAAATGTTCAAAACCAGTTATCGCGGCAATTCATGGAGCGGCACTTGGCGGCGGCCTTGAGTTTGCTATGTCTTGCCACATGCGCTTTGCAACTGAAAGTGCAAAACTGGGTTTACCTGAATTAACACTTGGCTTAATTCCTGGATTTGCAGGTACACAGCGATTACCGCGTTATGTTGGGAAAGCGAAAGCTTGTGAAATGATGTTAACAAGTACACCGATTACTGGTGCAGAAGCATTAAAATGGGGACTGGTTAATGGAGTTTTTGCTGAAGAAACATTTTTAGATGATACGCTTAAAGTTGCAAAACAGATTGCTGGAAAAAGCCCAGCGACGACTCGTGCTGTACTAGAGTTATTGCAAACGACGAAATCGTCTCATTATTATGAAGGTGTACAACGCGAAGCTCAAATCTTTGGTGAAGTATTTACGGGTGAAGATGGAAGAGAAGGTGTAGCAGCGTTTTTAGAAAAGCGTAAACCTTCATTTAGTGGCAGGTAGTTCAATTATTTTTTTAATATAAATTAACGGAAAATTAGAATTGATAGAATCTTTCTGAAAAACAAGGGGGTAAATGGAATGAACATCTACGTACTCATGAAACGAACATTTGATACAGAAGAAAAAATCGTAATTAAAAACGGTGCAATTTACGATGGCGAAGCGGAATTCATCATCAACCCTTACGACGAATATGCGATTGAAGAAGCAATTCAAGTAAGAGACGCACAAGGTGGCGAAGTTACTGTTGTAACAGTCGGTGGCGAAGAAAGTGAGAAAGAACTTCGTACGGCATTAGCGATGGGCTGCGATAAAGCGGTATTAATTAATATTGAAGATGATGTTGAAAATGGTGACCAGTTCACGACAGCAAAAGTACTTGCTGAATATTTAAAAGATAAAGATGCAGATTTAATTTTAGGTGGGAACGTTGCAATTGATGGTGCATCTGGACAAGTTGGTCCACGTGTAGCTGAAGCGTTAAATATTCCATACGTAACGACAATTACAAAACTTGAAATTGACGGTACAAATGTGAAGATTGAGCGTGATGTTGAAGGTGATACGGAAGTGATTGAAACTTCATTACCAGTTTTAGTAACAGCACAACAAGGTTTAAATGAACCGCGTTATCCATCGCTTCCAGGTATTATGAAAGCGAAGAAAAAGCCACTAGAAGAAGTAGAATTAGATGATTTAGATTTAGAAGAAGATGATGTGGAAGCAAAGACAAAAACAATTGAAATCTATTTGCCTCCTAAGAAAGATGCAGGAAAAG
Source organism: Bacillus cereus group sp. BfR-BA-01379 (assembly GCF_022663605.1). Classification (NCBI taxonomy): domain Bacteria; kingdom Bacillati; phylum Bacillota; class Bacilli; order Caryophanales; family Bacillaceae; genus Bacillus; species Bacillus cereus group sp. BfR-BA-01379. Next base: position 29,138 of record NZ_JAKUFT010000062.1, on the reverse strand, counting down.
TGTTACAAGGCGAGCTGCAAGATCAAGTAAAAGAACTTGTATCGTTGCTCCATACAGAAGCGAAAGTAATCTAATAAAATACGAAATTATATATGCAGGAGGGAAAATCTATGGCTCGTAAAGTATTGGTAATGGGTGAAGTTCGTGATGGATCGCTACGTAACGTTTCGTTTGAAGCGGTAGCAGCAGCAAAAACAATTGCAGAAGGCGGTGAAGTAGTAGGTCTTCTAGTTGGAGACAGCGTTGCCTCTTTTGCAAATGAATTGATTCATTACGGTGCAGATCGCGTTGTGACAGTTGAAAATGATAAATTAAAATCATATACATCTGATGGGTATGCACAAGCGTTTTTAGCTGTATATGCTGAAGAAAAGCCAGAGGGTATTGTATTTGGACATACAGCACTTGGTAAAGATTTATCACCAAAATTAGCAGCGAAGCTTGAAGCTGGTCTAGTTTCTGACGTAACTGCTTTAGAGGTTGAAGGTGGAAATGTTATCTTCACTCGTCCAATCTACTCTGGTAAAGCGTTTGAGAAGAAGATTGTAACAGATGGTATCTTATTTGCGACAGTGCGTCCAAATAACATTGCAACGCTTGAAAAAGATGAGTCTCGCAGTGGTGATGTATCTTCTATTACGGTAGATGTAAAAGACCTACGTACAATCATTCAAGATGTCGTCCGTAAAACTGCAGAAGGTGTTGATCTTTCTGAAGCGAAAGTTATTATCGCTGGCGGACGCGGTGTGAAGAGTGAAGAAGGATTCAAGCCATTAAAAGAGTTAGCTGACGTATTAGGCGGTGCAGTTGGAGCATCTCGTGGTGCCTGTGACGCTGAGTATTGCGATTACTCATTACAAATTGGTCAAACTGGTAAAGTTGTTACGCCAGACTTATACATTGCATGCGGTATTTCGGGCGCGATTCAGCATTTAGCTGGTATGTCTAACTCGAAAATAATCGTTGCGATTAATAAAGATCCAGAAGCAAGCATCTTCAAAGTAGCTGACTATGGTATTGTTGGCGATTTATTTGAAGTGTTACCTCTTTTAACAGAAGAGTTTAAAAAGTTAAAAGTACATTCATGATTTGAGTACCCTTGAGTTCCAAGTGAAGTACCCCTATATATAGAAAAAGGTGAGAGATCCCCTGTCTCTCATCTTTTTAGTATGTAATCCATATTTTTATATAGTATAAAGGAACACTTTTTTGTTACAATACATAACGATACATATTATTCGCCACGTATATAAGTTAATGATATACTCTTGGTAGAATATACTTGAAGGAGGAAATAAAATGGCAATTGTAAACGCAAATGACCAAAGCTTCGCATCTGAAACTAGCGAAGGTGTTGTATTATTAGATTTCTGGGCACCATGGTGTGGACCTTGTAAAATGATCGCTCCTGTATTAGAGGAAATTGATGCAGAACTAGGCGAAAAAGTAAAAGTAGTAAAAGTAGACGTGGATGAAAACCAAGAAACTGCTCGTCAATTCGAAGTAATGAGCATTCCAGCTCTTTTCGTATTAAAAGACGGTAAAGTAGTTGATCAAGCGTTAGGTTACAAACCGAAAGAAGCGTTAGTAGAATTAGTTTCTAAACACTTCTAAAATAAAGGAGCTGCCATTTGGCAGCTTTTTTTATTTTCCTTTTTTACACCTTTCCGTTACAATGGAAGAACGTATGTTGGGTGTTTTGGCATAGTATGTTTTCATGTGAAAATAAAAATGCTAAGCATGTAGAAATGGAGGGTGACGAGTGCACGAACATTTAAAAGAGAAGCTGGCTATTTTACCAGATCAACCTGGTTGTTATTTAATGAAAGATAAGCAAGGAACGGTTATATATGTCGGAAAGGCAAAAGTGCTTAAAAATCGTGTGCGCTCGTACTTTACTGGTTCACATGATGGAAAAACACTTCGGCTTGTAGGAGAAATTGTAGATTTTGAATATATTGTAACCTCCTCAAATCTAGAGGCTCTCATTTTAGAGTTAAATTTAATAAAAAAACATGATCCAAAATATAATATTCAATTAAAAGACGATAAAACATATCCTTTTATTAAAATTACAGCTGAGAAACAGCCGCGATTACTCATTACACGAAACGTAAAAAAGGATAAAGGAAAGTATTTTGGTCCTTATCCGAATGCACAATCAGCTCATGAAACGAAAAAATTGCTAGACCGTATGTATCCGCTTCGTAAGTGCTCAAATATGCCTGATAAAGTTTGTTTATATTATCATATGGGTCAATGTTTAGCACCTTGTGTGAAAGAAGTGACGGAAGAACAAAACAAAGAAATTGTAGATGAAATTATTAAGTTTTTAAATGGTGGACATAAAGAAGTTCGTTCAGAATTAGAAACAAAGATGTATGAAGCTTCAGAGAAACTAGAATTTGAACGCGCAAAAGAATTACGCGATCAAATCGCGCATATTGATGCGATTATGGAAAAACAAAAGATGATTATGAGTGACTTAGTGGATCGTGATGTGTTTGGGTATGTAGTTGATAAAGGATGGATGTGTGTTCAAGTTTTCTTCGTTCGAAAAGGAAAGCTAATTGAACGTGACGTTTCTATGTTTCCAATTTACGACGAACCAGAAGAGGGGTTTTTAACGTTTATCGGTCAATTTTATGAGAACAGCAGTCATTTTAAGCCGAAGGAAGTTGTTGTTCCAGGGAGTATAGACTCAGAGCTAGTAGAGCGCTTTTTAGAAGTGGAAGCGACACAGCCGAAACGTGGTAAGAAAAAAGATCTTGTAGAATTAGCAAATAAAAATGCGAAGATTGCTCTTGAAGAGAAATTCTATTTAATTGAACGTGATGAAGAGCGAACGATTAAAGCGGTAGATCATTTAGGGAAACAGCTTGGGATTGAAACACCTTATCGTATTGAGGCGTTTGATAACTCAAATATTCAAGGGACAAATCCTGTTTCTGCAATGATTGCTTTTATTGATGGGAAACCAGCTAAGAAAGAATACAGGAAATATAAAATTAAAACGGTTCAAGGACCGGATGATTATGAGTCTATGAGAGAAGTTGTGAGACGCCGTTATACAAGGGCACTGAAAGAGAGTTTGCCTTTACCAGATTTAATCATTATTGATGGTGGAAAAGGTCATCTGGCAGCTGTAAGTGATGTTTTAGAAAATGAACTCGGTTTATATATTCCGATGGCAGGCCTTGTAAAAGATGACAAACATAAAACCTCCCATTTAATTATTGGGGACCCACCTGAACCCGTGATGCTTGAGCGAAATAGCCAAGAATTTTATTTGTTGCAGCGCATTCAAGATGAAGTGCATCGATTTGCGATTACATTCCATCGTCAATTACATGGGAAATCTGTCATTCAATCAGCACTGGATGATATTCCAGGAATCGGTGATAAACGGAAAAAGGTATTGTTAAAACATTTTGGTTCATTAAAGAAGATGAAGGAAGCTTCTGTAGCTGAATTTGTCGAAGCAGGTATGCCGAAAAATGTCGCAGAAACGATTTATACTTATTTAGCGGATAAGAAGACGTTGTAGTTTACAACGTCTTCTATTTTCTGGTATAATTTCTGAAGATTTAAAATAAATCTAACTGAATGAAAATACAAAAAAGTCAACTAAACTTATATGTCTAGTTGACTGTAGGTAATGCTACACTTCAATGAGATCTTTTATATCCCATTTCACAAGAAATGTAATAGAGTCTGAACGTTTTTTCTTTTCTTCATAGGACTCTGCAACGACGTTTCGTTGTTTTTGAATTTGTTCAGCGATGAATCCAGCTTCTAATTGATAAGAAGAATGTCTGTTTTGTTTTTGGCGTTCAGCGATGAGTGTGCCTTTAAGTTGGAACTGCATTTCACGACGCTTATGTTCAATAATGCTTAAAGTGCCCCAGCCAGCTTTTTCGAAGAACTGAATGACTTCTTCAGTTGTTTCTAGTGGATATTTTCTTGCAAGGTTTCTACCGGACCAGTATAAAATACCATCTAAATCGTTACCGATTAAATCAGGTAGTAATTCTTCACGTAGCAATTCATAAGCGAAGGCGTTCAATGAAACATCTTCTAAAGATGTTGTATCGATTGTATTTTTACTCACAATATTCCCCTCTTTCTATAGGGATTATTATATAACATTTCTCATTTATAAAAACAGATTTTTCTTTGGGAAAATCTGAATATATAAGAAGAAAAAAAGAATTGGCAAATTATATGCAAATTATGTATACGTTTTCTTGACGCTTCGACAAAAATAGGAGTAAAATGAATTTGGTATCAAATTATGCTGAAATATTTCGAATAATTTTTTCAGTTTTTCTTATGCCAATAGTGAAAAAACATTATTGTTGTAAACTAATCTGAAAACAGCAGTCAAACATTCAAGGGGGGTAATGGGGACATGAAAGGCCGCGAGTATACGTTTCGTAAGTGGCACTCATTAATGGGGGTCATCCCGGTTGGTGTCTTTTTGACGCAACATTTAATTGTAAACAACTTTGCAACACGAGGAGCAGAGGCTTTTAACAAAGCTGCAGGCTTTATGGAGCTCCTTCCATTCCGGTACGCGCTAGAGATTTTCATCATCTTTTTACCGATACTGTACCATGCTATATATGGCTTATATATTGCATTTACAGCTAAGAACAATGCGGTTTCTTACGGTTATTTCCGTAACTGGATGTTCGTCTTCCAAAGAATTTCAGGTATCGTTACACTGATTTTCATTTCTTGGCACGTCTGGGAAACTCGTATTCAAGCAATGTTAGGTAAAGAGGTAAACTATGATATGATGGCAGATATTTTAAACAATCCAGCTATGTTTGCATTTTACTTAGTCGGTGTTGTTTCAACAATTTTCCACTTTGCAAATGGACTATGGACATTCTGCATCAGCTGGGGAATTACAGTATCTCCACGTTCACAAAGAATCTCTACTTATGTAACATTAGCTATTTTCTTAGGTCTATCTTATGTAGGTGTGAGTGCATTATTAGCGTTCATCGATCCACAGCTAGCAAACCAGTAAGGAGTGGGAGAGCATGAAAGGGAAACTTATAGTAGTCGGCGGTGGCTTGGCTGGCTTAATGGCAACGATTAAAGCGGCGGAAGCAGGAGTAAATGTTGAACTGTTTTCTTTAGTACCAGTAAAACGTTCGCATTCTGTATGTGCCCAAGGTGGAATTAACGGTGCCGTAAATACGAAAGGTGAAGGGGATTCTCCATGGATCCACTTTGACGATACAATTTATGGTGGGGACTTCTTAGCGAACCAACCACCAGTTAAAGCAATGTGTGAAGCAGCACCTGGTATCATCCATTTAATGGACCGTATGGGTGTTATGTTCAACCGTACGGAAGAAGGACTTCTTGATTTCCGTCGTTTTGGTGGAACACAACATCACCGTACAGCATTTGCTGGTGCAACAACTGGACAGCAATTACTATACGCATTAGATGAGCAAGTACGTCGTCATGAAGTAGCAGGACTTGTAACGAAATACGAAGGTTGGGATTTCTTACGAGCTGTTGTGGATGACGAAGGTGTGTGCCGAGGAATCGTTGCACAAGACTTACAAACAATGGAGATTAAAAGTTTCCAAGCTGATGCCGTGATTATGGCAACAGGGGGCCCTGGTATCATCTTTGGAAAATCAACTAACTCTATTATTAATACAGGTACAGCAGCTTCTGCTGTATATCAACAAGGCGCATATTATGCAAACGGCGAGTTCATTCAAATTCATCCAACGGCAATTCCTGGAGACGATAAATTACGTCTTATGAGTGAATCTGCACGTGGTGAAGGTGGCCGTGTTTGGACATATAAAGATGGTAAACCATGGTACTTCCTAGAAGAAAAATATCCGGCTTACGGAAACCTTGTACCTCGTGATATTGCAACGCGTGAAATCTTTGACGTTTGCGTAGAGCAAAAACTAGGTATTAACGGTGAAAACATGGTGTACTTAGATCTTTCTCATAAAGATCCGAAAGAACTAGATATTAAACTTGGTGGAATTATTGAAATCTATGAGAAGTTTACAGGTGATGATCCTCGTAAACTACCAATGAAAATCTTCCCAGCAGTTCACTATTCAATGGGCGGACTATGGGTTGATTATAAGCAGATGACAAGTATTCCAGGTTTATTTGCAGCAGGTGAGTGTGATTATTCTATGCACGGTGGTAACCGCCTTGGTGCGAACTCACTATTATCAGCAATTTACGGTGGTATGGTAGCAGGACCGAACGCGATTGAGTATATGAAAGGTCTTTCTAAATCATCTGATGCTGTTTCATCTACTGTATATGAGCAAAATGAATTAATCGAAACAGAGAAATTTAACAATATTTTAACGCTTGATGGTAACGAGAATGCGTATGTTCTTCATAAAGAGCTTGGAGAATGGATGACAGATAACGTTACAGTAGTTCGTGAAAATAAAAAGTTACTAGAAACAGATGCGAAAATTGAAGAGCTAATGGCTCGTTACAAACGTATTAACATTAACGATACAGCAAGATGGAGTAACCAAGGTGCTTCATTTACACGCCAACTTGCGAATATGTTTGAGTTAGCACGTGTTATTACAATTGGCGCATATAACCGTAATGAGAGCCGCGGAGCACATTACAAACCTGAATTCCCAAATCGTGATGATGCAAACTTCTTAAAAACTACGATGGCGAAATTTGAGGGAGAAGGAAAAGCACCAGCATTCCATTACGAAGAAGTGGATGTTTCCTTAATTAAACCACGTAAACGTGACTATTCTTCAAAACATGATGTAGCTGCTAAGGGTGAAGAGAAGGGGGATAAGCAACATGTCTGAGAAAACAATCCGCCTCATCATTACGAGACAAGATGGACCAGATGCACAAGAGTTTGACCAAGAGTTTGAAATTCCATATCGTCCAAATATGAACATTATTTCGGCACTGATGGAAATTCGTCGTAATCCTGTTGATTCAAAAGGAAACCAGACGACTCCGATTGCATGGGATATGAACTGTTTAGAGGAAGTATGTGGCGCATGTTCGATGGTGATTAACGGAAAACCACGTCAATCATGTACAGCTCTTATTGATCAGTTAGAACAACCAATTCGCTTAAAGCCGATGAAGACATTCCCAGTTGTACGTGACTTACAAGTTGACCGTAGTCGCATGTTTAACGCTCTAAAACGCGTTAAAGCTTGGATTCCAATTGATGGTACATATGACTTAGGACCAGGACCAAGAATGCCTGAGAAGAAACGTCAATGGGCTTATGAGCTTTCAAAATGTATGACATGTGGTGTTTGCTTAGAGTCATGTCCAAACGTAAATAGTAAATCTGACTTTATTGGACCAGCACCGTTATCACAAGCTCGTTTATTCAACTCACATCCAACAGGTGAAATGCATAAAGCAGATCGCTTACGTGCAATTATGGGAGATGGCGGACTTGCAAACTGTGGTAACTCTCAAAACTGTGTGCAATCATGTCCAAAGGGTATTCCATTAACAACTTCAATTGCGGCATTAAACCGTGATACAACAATTCAATCGTTCAAAGATTTCTTTGGTAGCGACAATAACTATTAATAAATATTGCCTCTTCATGTTGAAGAGGCAATATTTATAACTTTATTTTTCTGTTTATTCTGTTTATTTTAAGGCGAAAAGGAGAGGGAACAATGAAGAGAATTTCTTATATTGAAGACTTTGAGCAATGGGAAAGTGGTTTTTCATTTTATAGTCCTGTAAAAGTTCGTTTTGGTGAAGTAGATATGTTTGGACATGTAAATAATGTCGTTGCCTTTACTTATTTTGAAGAAGCACGTATTGCACTGTTTAAAGAACTTGGATTTATGCAAGAATGGACGCATGAATCTTCAGAAACGATGATCGTTGTAGCAGATTTACAATGTAATTTTATTAAGCAAATATATTTTGATGAACAGTTGAAAGTATATGTAAAAGCGGGATCGGTTGGGAATTCTTCTTTAGATTTGCATTATATGGTGAAGAATGCAGCAGGAGAAGTTTGTTTAGTTGGTCGTGGAATGATGGTTCAAGCATCGAAAAAAACGGGAAGAGGCGAACCATGGCCTGAAGAGTGGAAGAAAAAATTACTACAATGATAGAGTGAAAGAAAAATAAGAGAGCAATTTGCTCTCTTATTTTTTGTCTTCCATCGCTTCTTCTAATGTTAAATGATGTTTATATATGTATGTAGCGTATGGATTGCCAACGTAGCGCAAATGCCACGGTTCGTATGCATATTCTGTTGTTTCTGTTTTATCTTCTAAATAACGAATGACAAAGCCAAATTCATGGGCATGTTTTGCAACCCATTTTCCTTCGGCTGTCTCTCCAAAAATAGGCTCTAATTGGAATTTAGCAGATTTTGAACTAATATCCATTGCTAAACCAGTTTGATGTTCACTCGTACCAGGAATGGCACTTACTGAATCAGCTTCAGCTTTTCCTTGACGTCTAACGTATGTGTCATGTAATGATTTTTGGCGTTTGTAGGAACGATAACCAGATACAGCTGTAAGTTCAAGTCCTTCTTTCTTTGCCGCTTCAAACATATTTTCAAGCGCATCTGCAGCATCTTTGCGCAGTAGCGTTTTTTCTTTATCTTTTGGACTAGTAAATGGTACGTTCGGTCTTGTTAAGTCTTCAGGTGTGTATCCGTCTGGTAGTTTTCGATGTTTATTAACTAAGACAAGATTAGACTCTGGATTTGTTACAACGGAAAAATCATTGTCTAGCTTCTTTGCATTATGATCAGCTTTTGGAAAAGCAGGAATCTCTTCTTTTTGGTGATTACTATGCTGTTGACTTTCGACAGCTTTCGCCTCATTTTGCAGTGGTGATTTAGAACTAAAGTAAGCGAAAGAAGTGATACCGATTACAATAGTAGTGGCAGAAATAATGATTATCTTTTTCATGATACCTTGTAATCACGGTCCTTTCTTAATGAAATATGTATCGTTTTTTATTATAAGTCTAGTTTACTGAAAAAGAAATATAAGAGTCATAACGTAATAGAAATGCAAAGAAAATGTCAGAAAATGTGTGAAATTGTAGTATTTTTTCATATAATTCATTTCTTATCTTTCATGAAATTCATTTTTTATGTAATATATATACATAAGAAGATGTAGCGATTATCGAGAATGAAGAACTTCTTGTATAGACTAGGAGTGAATGGGAATGGATTTTGCAACACTTATTGGACTCATTTTAGGAGTAGTGGCGGTAGTGGTAGGGATGGTCGTCAAGGGCGCTGACGTAATGGCCTTAGTTAACCCTGCCGCAGCATTAATTATTTTTGTTGGTACATTTGCTGCAGTATGTATAGCATTTCCGATGAATCAACTAAAGAGGGTTCCAAAATTATTTAAAGTTCTTTTTGGTTCTAATAAAAAAGATTTAAGTTATGAACAGTTGCTAGAATTATTTGTTCATTGGACATCTGAAAGTAGAAAATACGGTATTTTGTCTTTAGAGCAGCAATTAGATAAAATTCAAGATGAATTTCTTTTACGTGGTATGAAATTTGTGATTGATGGCGTATCCGCAGAAGATTTAGAGCAGATTTTAGAAGCTGAATTAGAAGCAATTGAAGAAAGGCATGCAAAAGGAGCGGCAATTTTTTCTCAAGCTGGTACATATGCACCGACATTAGGGGTTTTAGGTGCTGTTATTGGTCTAGTAGCTGCACTTGGCAATCTAACTGATATTGAAAAGTTAGGTCACGCTATTTCGGGTGCGTTTATTGCAACGATTTTTGGTATTTTTTCAGGTTATGTATTATGGCATCCATTTGCAAATAAATTAAAGCAAAAATCTGCAGATGAACTAGAGAAAAAACGTTTAATTATTGATTGTTTATTAATGTTACAAGAGGGTACATATCCGTTTATTATGAAGAACCGCATTTTAGGTGCACTTTCTGCAACTGAGCGTAAAAAGCTTGAAAAAGGAGCAGAAAAAAATGCGGAGTAAAAAAAATAGAAGAGGCAAAAAGAAAAAACACGAAGAACATATCGATGAAACTTGGTTAATCCCTTATTCTGATATGTTAACGTTGTTATTTGCATTGTTCATCGTTTTATTTGCGATGAGTAGTATAGATGCTGCGAAGTTCAAACAGATGGCAGTAGCGTTTCGAAGCGAATTAGCAGGTGGAACAGGAAATAAAGAATTTTTAAGTGATCAAAAGCCGAATGAAGAGAAAGAGTTATCGGCAAACAGTCTAGAATCTGAGAAGATTAAAAAGAATGCTGAAGCTGAAGTAAAGCAGCAAGAAATGAACGAATTAAAAGCGGTACAAAAAGGTATTGATAAGTATATTGAGGAAAATCAATTATCTTCTTCTTTTAAAACTGATTTAACAGAAAAAGGACTAAAGGTAACGATATTAGAAAATGTACTATTTGATTCTGGGAAAGCGGACGTGAAATTAGAATCGCTAAGTATTGCAAAAGAAATGTCTAATTTACTTGTTTCAGCATCACCTCGTGAAATTACAGTATCTGGTCATACGGACAATGTTCCTATTGCAAATGCGCAATTTGCATCGAATTGGGAATTAAGTACGCAGCGGGCAGTTAATTTTATGCAAGTATTACTGCAAAATAAAGAATTACAGCCAGGGAAATTTAGTGCGGTTGGTTACGGAGAATACCGTTCAATTGCCCCGAACGATACGCAAGAAGGAAAGGCGAAAAATAGACGTGTAGAAGTGTTTATTTTACCTTTAACGAGAAATATGCAATAAAGAGGATGGCGAATGCCATCCTCTTTATTTTGCATCAAATGATTTTAAGTTGTCGCGACGGATTTTATCTTTTTCTGCATCTGATTTTTTGAAATCATAATCATATAAAGCGCCTTCCCAATCACCATACATCGGATTCGGGAAAATAATAAATTTCTCACCAAATTGTGCTTTTGAATCTGCGACTGCTTGATTGCGATCGTTTACAGACTTTCCATCAAAACCAGTGAAATCAGATAAGTTATCGCCGAAGAATAAGACGATATCATGTGTTTGCGAAACGAGTTCACGGCGTTTTTCTTTTCCTTTTTCTTTCGGATCTTGTAGTAATATATGTTCTTTCGTTGCTTGAGGAGCACCTACACGCTCAAGATTTTTAATTGTTGCATCTAGTTGGTTCGTTTTACGATTTGAGATGTAGTAAATATCTACACCTTTAGATTCGGTATATTTTAAGAAATCAATTGCGCCTGGAAGGGCTTCAGCTTCAGCCTTATTAATCCAGTCATCCCATTTGTAAGGATAGCCTTTTCCTGTCTTTACACTCATTGCTTGATGAGGACTGTTATCTAAAACCGTTTCATCTAAATCCAGTACGATAGCAGGTTTTTTCTCTGTCCCTTTTGCAAGAATTACATCGAGCTTTAATTGACCGATATTGTATCCTTGGTAGTAAAGTGCTTTCGTCTCACCAGCTGTTTGATACCATAAATCAGCCATTAATTGCTGGTCTGTTAATTTTGCCTTCTCTTCTTTCGCCACAGTTTTCTCTTGTGTTCCTGAACATGCTACAAGCGATGTAGATAGAACTGCTACAGATAATAAAGTGGTAATGCCCCTCTTCATCTTCATATGTATCCTCCTCGATGTTAGAAAATCAGTTAATATTATATATCGAAAAATAATATTTTTTGTATGAACATTTGCATATTGTCTTTTGTATATATAGTAGTATGTCCTATATTAGAAAGATGAGAAAAATGTTGGGAATCATTTTGACAAGTTTTATTGTCGAAATGACAATTATAATTGACAAATAACATGATGTTATTTACAATTTTAACTAAATAGAACAAATGATGGATTAAGGTGGTGCTACATATTAAAAGGATGAAGCGTAGTGCTATATTTTATCCTATATAAACATAGTCTTTGAAAGAGAGTATGAATGATATTAAAGGGGAGGCTTTATACTTTGAGTTTACAAATTCAAAACTTAACGAAACTATTTGGGGAATCAAAAGCAGTTAACGGCTTGCAAATTTCGTTACCTAAAGGTGAAGTGCTAGGATTACTTGGACGAAATGGTGCAGGGAAAACAACGACAATCAAAATGCTTCTCGGATTATTAACGCCTAATGAAGGATCTATTACATGGGATGGAAAATCATTTGGGACTAGTGGGGTAACAATTGGATATTTACCAGAAGAGAGAGGTTTATATACAAAAAGTAGAGTAATAGACCAGTTGCGATATTTTGGTAGATTAGAAGGAATGACGAAAAAAGAAGTAGATCTTGCTATTGATCACTGGTTAGATCGATTGGCAATACCGGAATATAAATTTAAAACGGCAGGAGAGCTTTCAAAAGGGAACCAGCAAAAAATCCAATTAATTGCTGCTCTTCTTCATAATCCTGAACTTCTCATTTTAGATGAACCGTTTAGCGGACTAGACCCAGTTAATGCTGGAATGTTAGCTAGCATTATTGAAGAACAAGTACAGAGCGGAAAGACCATTATTTTATCTAGTCATCGTATGGAACAAGTAGAGGCTTTTTGCCAACATGTATGTATTTTGAAAAAAGGTGAAGCGGTCGTAAAAGGGCAGTTAAGCGATATTAAAAAAGAATATGGTTTCCGCAATTTAACGATTGAAGATACAGAAGAGAATGAGAAGGGATTAGCGGCTATACATGTATCGTATGAAAAGCAACAAGGCCTTCTTTATGTACAAGTACAAGATGATGCAGAAGCTCTAAAGATTTTACAACAGTTGCAAGAACAAGGTATTACTTTACGACAATTTAAAATGTTAGAGCCGACGTTAAACGAAATCTTTGTAGAGAGGGCGAAATAACGATGCGTAAATTTTCTCACGTATTTTCATTTTATTTTAGGGAATCATTTTTATCTAAAAGATCATTAATTACGAGTGCGATTTTGTTTTTAATTGTATTTGGGATTTTTGCATTTAATCATTTTACTTCAAGTAATGATAAAAATAAGGATAAAGATAAAATTGCAGTTGTAGTAGAGAGTTCTACATATAAAATACAAAAAGAAGAGTTAAATAAGTTACTACCATCAGCTAAATTAACAATTGGTTCAAAAGAAGATTTTAATAAACTACATAAACAAGTAGAAGAAGGCGAGTTAGACGGTTTATTCCGTGTGACTGAAAAGAATGGAATTCCAGAAGTTACGTATATGTTTAATGGGTTCCCTAGTGAAACAACTTCTACAATTATGGCTAGTTATTTAAAAGCGCAATATACGGCAGTAACAATTGCTACACATAATGTTTCACCGGAAATTGCACAAAAATTGCAAACTGAAATCTCAGTGAAACAAGAAGCGATTAAAGATCGTTCTGCTTCTTTCGGAATTGCCTATTTCTTTACATTTGCTTTGTATATGTTTATTGTCATGTTCGGAAGCACAATTGCGATGAATATTGCTTCTGAAAAAGCTTCTCGTGTTATGGAAGTCATGATTCCGAAAGTAAAACCGCTTACGATGATGTATGCGAAAATTTTAGCGGTTGTTTCAACGGCGTTATTACAACTTGTCATATTGGCATGTGGTTACCTAGTTCCTTGGTTACTAGGATGGGTAGATTTAGAAAATGGTTCCTTATTTGGATTGCCAATTGATTTTACAAAGTTAGATGCACAAGTTATCGGTATGTTCCTCATTTATTTTGTTACAGGATATTTCCTCTATGCGATGATGTATGCAGCGGCTGGTGCGGTTGTTTCTAAGACTGAGGATTTACAAGGTGTAATGATACCAGTATCGATTTTAATAATGGCAGCATTGTTTATAAGTCTTAAATCGCTAGGTGATCCAAATAGTACGATTGTTGTTATAAGTTCTTACGTTCCATTCTTTACCCCGATGGTCACATTCTCACGCTTTGTAGCTGGTGAGACGGGTATGTTAGAAATTACGATAACACTGCTAGTTCTTTTAGCGACAATCGGTATATTAAGTGCTGTTACAAGCCGCATTTACGTAAACGGTGTAATGAATTACTCAGATAAAGTGAAATTTAAAGATTTAGCGAAGTTTATAAAGCGTCAATAATGAGAGAAAAGTATGATTTCCTATTGGAATCATGCTTTTTCTTTATGTATAAATTAAAAATAGTATATAATAATAAGAGTCGTCTTTTAATAGAATGAATACAAAGGAGGGTGTGCAGATGGGGATTAGTAGTCGTTTTACAGTAGGTGTTCATATGTTAACGTTACTTGCGATAGATCGAAACTCTCGCTGTACCTCTGAATGGATTGCTGGTAGTGTGAATACAAATCCAGTTGTGATTCGTCGCATTACAGGAATGTTGAAGAGAGCAGGACTTGTTGATGTACAAGCTGGTAAAGGTGGTACGACACTTGCTCGTGATTTAGAAGAAATTACATTACTTGATGTATATAAAGCAGTGGAAGTTGTAGAAGAAGGACAGCTATTTTCCTTCCATGAAAATCCCAACATTGAATGTCCAGTAGGAGCTAATATTCAATCAGTATTAGAAATTATTTTAATGCAAGCGCAAGAAGCGATGGAAAACGTACTTGCAAATGTAACAGTAGATCAATTAGTTACAAATTTAAAGTCTAAAATGAAAAAGTAAAAAAGCGAGCATCCTCATAATGAGGGCTCGCCTTTTTTTATTCAGAAATATTGAAAATTCTATTTTTCAGTATTTAAAATGAATTTACCAACAATAGCTGCTACAATACCACCAAGAATTGGTGCAACGATGAATACCCATAGTTGAGAAAGGGCTTCTCCGCCAGCGAATAAAGCTGGTGCGATACTACGAGCTGGGTTAACAGAAGTTCCAGTTAACGGAATTCCTAATAAGTGAACTAAAACTAATGTGAAACCAATTACTAATCCAGCTAGAGAAGAACTTCCTTTTTTACCTGTTACAGCAACGATCACTAAAATGAATACGAAAGTTAAAATGAATTCAACTAGAAATGCTCCAGATAAACCAAGAGTTCCAAAACCATTTTGTCCTAAATTATCTAAAGGTGTTTTAGCAGATTTTAAAATCGTTACTAACGTTGCAGTTCCTAATAAACCACCTAAAATTTGAGCTAATACATAATAACAAAGTTCCATAGCGTTCATTCTTTTGTTGATGAACATAGCTACTGATACTGCTGGGTTAATGTGACATCCAGAAATTGTTCCGATGCTATATGCCATAGCCACAATAGATAGACCGAAAGCCATAGCGATTCCTAACGTTCCAATTCCTTCAATTCCGCCGCCAATGACAGCTACTCCAGTTCCGAATAATACAAGTACAAATGTACCAATAAATTCAGCGATTGCTTTTTTTAACATAATTTACCTCCTAATATTGCGCATGAAACGTATTATAACATAGGTTTTAGTATAAACAGCTAATGAAATACTATTCTGATAAGGCGAAATAGGGGGACAATAAAAAAGGAGTATGGTTCTTTGGGATAGAACCATACTCCTTTTTATGCTGTTTTTTTCTGCTTAACGATTGGAACAGATCGATTTAAAACGCTATTTGCAACCATTCCTAACATAATAATAATCATTCCAAGCAGGGAAAGCCCACCAGGGAATGAACCATTCAAGAAAACAATTTCGCCAAGCACGGTAAAGACCATCGTTCCAGCTTGCGTTGCTTCGACAGCTCCAAGTAGGGCGAGGTTATCTTTTGCTAAGTCAGTAGCAAAGAAAAATGTCATCGTTGCAATTACGCCAGAACATAATGCTAACAAAAAGCCTTGCAGCATTTGGCTTGATGTTGGAATACCGGTAGTAGAAAATCCGTATATGCCAAGTAAAATTGTTATAGGAAGACTACCTATTGCCATTCCTAATACACGTTGGAATGTATCGAGACGCCCACCAACAAGTTCCATCATTTTACGGTTGCCGAATGGATATAAGAAAGCGGCTACCACGACAGGTAAAAATCCTGAAATAAACTGAGTCATTGTAATATGACCTGCTGCAGTCGCTTGCATACAAATTACACCAAGTAAAATAAATAATGCAACATATAAACTGCGAAGCGGGATTTTTCCGCGTACAAGTTTTGCACCTGATTTCGTTTCTATTTTAACGAAGAATAATGGCGATAAAAGTAATCCTGCTAATATCGTAACTTGCCAAGTTCCAGCAACGAGCCACGCTGGAGAAAAAACAGCTGCGAAACTTAATAAAGAGTAGAAGCCAATACCAGCAACAGAACCCCATCCGATCCACGCTAATGGATGTTTCTTTAATTCTTCCCATAACCCCCTTAAGTTTTTGCGAAATAAAACGATAAGGAATAAAATAGGGAGAGCGAATAAAAAACGGAAGGAAGCTGTCCAAGCCCAGCTCGTTCCAGATACATTCATCGCTCTATTAATAATAAAGGTTGCGGAAAAAAAGGCTGATGATAAAAGGCCTAATAAAATTGCGCGCATGAAGTGTAGCACTCCTTTCGGAAATTGATGATTATGTATAGTATGATATACTTAAAAATAATAAAAGTAAACTATTTTATACTTTAAGGTGGTTTTATAGATGAAAGAACATGAAGATATGCAAACGAAAGAAGTCATTCAGCAAGTAGGTCAGCTGTTAAGACAAATTCGAAATGAACAAAGATTAAGTTTAGAAGAATTAGCTCAAAAAACAGGGGTTAGTAAATTAACATTAGGAAAGATTGAAAGAGGCGAAACGAATCCGACATTAGCTGTCATTTGGAAAATAACGAAAGGATTATCGATTCCTTTATCGAGATTGATGGTTGTTGGAGAACCTGTAGCTGTTGCACGCTGCGGAGAAGGATTTGCAGTAGATGCAGGACAAGCGTGGCACTTAGAAACGATGTTCCGTTATACGAAAGAAACAGGAATGGAAATGCACCGTGCTTGTTTAAGATCGAATAGTATATATGAACCAGAAGCTCATCATGAAGGTGCTATTGAACTTGTAACGATTATGAAGGGGAAAATATCGATTCAAGTGGAAAACGATGTATATGAATTGAATGAGTTTGACTCTATTCAATTTGAAGCGAATAAGAAACATAGTTATAAGAATGAAGAAGATGAAGTTGCAATATTGCATTTAACAATGAAATATTCTTCATAAAAAAATCACCTATAGGATTCTATAGGTGATTTTTTATATTTCGATTAAGTATATGCAGGATGCCACTAGTACGAACGAGGCATAAGTAATAAACAAATGAAATAAACTAAAAAACCAGTCCCGAAACATAAAACAGCAATGACCCAAAGTATGCGAATGAGGGTAGAACTAATATCAAAATATTCTCCTAAACCACCGCATATACCAAACAGCATTTTATCAGTTTCGGATTTATATAATCTTTTTGACATCTTCCAATTCACTCCTTTTTTAGCAAACTATATACTTCTATTCTATATGGAAATTTATGAGAAGGCTATGCGGTTGTATTACAATTTTTTTAGGAAACAGTCGTATTAATTGTCTTAATTTTCAGTTGATATTAAAATTATAGTAAGAGGTATGAGGTAACTTTTAATAAAGGGTGGGGGAATAGAGATGACAGTATATTGGTTGACTAATGTAATGCTTGAATCAGGGTATACATATGAAGAGGGGAGAATTTCCCAAACAGAAACAGAGTTATGTAGTTTACTCATTGAAGATGGACGAATTAAAAGTATAATAGCAGGGGCTGTTCAAGAGGAAGGGGTATCAATTTTTGATGCCAATCGTTTATTAATTTTGCCTGCTTTCGAAGAGATGCATATTCATATTGATAAGACGTATTATAGTGGCCTTTGGAAAGCTTGTATGCCAGCAGAGAGTATTTTCACACGTTTTCATGAAGAAGAAAAAATTTTGCCGAAGCAATTAGCGACTGCTCAAGATAGAGCGGAAAATATGCTACAGTTATTGCTTCGAAATGGTGCAACGAATATTAGAACGCATTGTAATGTTGATCCGATTATTGGACTTGGTAATTTGGAGGCGACGTTAGCGGCGCTGGAAACATATAAAAATCAGGTTTCTGGTAGAATCGTTGCTTTTCCACAACATGGATTATTGCGCAGTAATTCTGTGCAACTTGTGAAAGATGCGATGCGTATGGGTGCGAATTTAGTAGGCGGAGTGGATCCAGCTACAGTGGATAATGATATCGAAAAATCATTACATACGATTATGGATATTGCAGTAGAATTTAATGCGGATGTTGATATTCATCTGCATGATGCGAATAATCTTGGAACGTTTACAATGAAGAGATTGGCAAGTTTAACAGAAGAAGCGGGATGGCAAGGTCGCGTAACAATTAGTCATGCGCTTGGACTTGGTGGTGTTACGGATAAAGAAGCTGAGGAAGTGGCAGAAAGATTAGCTGCTTTAAACATTGATATTACTTCAACCGTGCCAATTGGGAAACAAGTAATCCCGATTCCGTTATTAGATAAAAAAGGTGTGAAAGTCTCGTTAGGAAATGATAGTATTACTGATCATTGGTCACCGTTTGGTACAGGTGATATGCTGCAAAAGGCAAATCGATTGGCAGAACGTTTTGGGTGGAGTGACGAAAGGTCTTTAGGAAAAGCCCTTCGCTTTATTACGGGAGGGAAAGAAACGTTAAACAATAAAGGGAAGCGAGTATGGCCGAATGTAGGAGATGAAGCGAGTTTTGTTTTGACGAATGCAACATGTACTGCTGAAGCGGTAGCGCGTCAAACAGAAAAGTGTCTCGTTGTACATAAAGGAAATATTGTTGTTGGTAGTTTAAATAAGGTGGAATTAAATAATCTTGTATAAAAGAATCGTTTAAATGTTTTGAGGAGGGTTCTAATTGCGAGTGTAGAACCCTTCTTTTTTTATGCTTACAATATTTTTTTTATAGGTTAGATAGGAAGGATGAAAAATTTGGACAATCAACATAATCAAAATCATATTATGGGAACTTTGCAATGGTTTATATTTTTATTAGCGAATTCAATCGCATTACCAATTGTCGTTGGCGGATTATTTCATCTTACGACGGAAGAAATATTTTATTTAATGCAGCGTACATTCTTTGTAGTTGGTATATCTTCTTTTTTACAAGGGTGGCTTGGACATAGACTACCAATTGCGGATGGACCAGCTGGATCTTGGGTTGGAGTATTTACCGTACTTGCTTACGCAACGGCCGGACAAGATCAATTACATAGTACGTTGCAAATTTTAGAATTAGGAATGATAATTTCCGGTGTTATTTTAATAGGATTAGGAGTAACTGGTTTTATAGGACGTATTTTATTTTTATTTACGCCGCTTGTGACAGGGACGTTTTTACTTTTATTATGTTTACAATTAAGCGGTGTATTCCTAAAAGGGATGCTAGGAATTACTGCTACTGTTTCTCAAATTGATGGATTTACAGCGATAATTGCGTTTAGCATATTTCTTTTCGTTATTATACTATCTAATTTTGGAAAAGGTTTTGTCAAAAGTTATGCGGTTTTAATCGGATTAATTAGTGGGTGGATTCTTTTTCTAATTGCAGGAAAAGTGACGATTCCATCTCAAGTAACTCATTTTGTGCAACTTCCACAAATGTTTGCTTGGGGACTTCCGAAATGGAATACAGGTATGGCTGTATCAAGTTTCGTTATGGTATGTATTTTAGTTTCTAATACAGTGGCAGCTATTATAGCAATTAATCAAGCTACCATTCAAAAAGGGATTATTGAACAGAAACAGTTGAAGGATGGTACGTGGGTTGGAGGGATTTCTCATATCATTTCTTCTGTATTTTCAACTGTAGGTGTCGTGCCATTGCCAGCAACGGCAGGATTTATACGTTTAACGAAACAAAAATATATACGATCGTTTTTACTAGCATGTATGTTACTAGTCGTAATGTCGCTGTTTCCGAGTATTATTCGTTATTTAGCATCGTTGCCATCCGCTGTCGCATCTGCAGTTTTAATGGCTTCGTTCGTACAACTAATTGGAATTGGTTTTCATAATATAAAACAAGTACCAATGAGCGAAAGGAATGTAACGATTTTAGGAGTTGCTGTATTATTTGGAAGCGGTGTTATGTTTTTACCGTCTGGAGCACTTCAATCATTGCCGTCTGTTATGCAATATATATTCGGAAATGGTTTATTCGTAGGTACTGTTGTCAGCATATTACTAGAACAAATATGGCGTACAGAAAAGTGAGTGGATACAAAGAGTGTCTGCACTGTATAAAAGTCTAAAATAACATGTGAAATAAAGCCCATTTTCATTCACCACCTGCACATTTCGTTCATACAATATCTTGACTAAATAAACACCCAACTTACACATACACGGCTCTGGCTTAAGCAAGGAGGGTTATACCAGTTGAAGGAAAAAGCGTATCAATCTAAACCGTTACTCACAAAGAGAGAGAGAGAAGTATTTGAATTACTGGTTCAAGATAAAACAACGAAGGAAATTGCAGGTGAACTTTTTATCAGTGAAAAAACAGTACGCAACCACATCTCAAACGCAATGCAGAAGCTAGGAGTTAAAGGACGTTCACAAGCAGTTGTTGAGCTTCTTCGCATGGGAGAGCTCGAACTATAAAAAGAAAGCCGACTTTTAAATGAAGAGTCGGCTATTTTTCTGCCTGTTTCATGTTCTATAAGAATGATAAGAACACTCCATACATAAATAGGTAGTAAGGAGGGGATATGTTGAAAAGGATATTGTTAGTTTCAACAAGCGCTCATGATATGAATGGACACCCGACTGGTTTGTGGCTGGAAGAGCTCGCAGCTCCTTATCATGTATTTAAAAAGGCTAAGTTCGATGTTGATATTGTGTCGATAAAGGGTGGTAGAGTACCTATTGATAGAGTTTCTATTCCGAACGGGATACCTCGTGAATTTAAGCATGTTGCTTCTTTATTGCAAAATACGAAGCCGATCTCAAAGGTTCATTTTTCGGATTATGATGCAGTTTTATTTGGTGGTGGGCACGGGGCAATTGTAGATTTTCCAGGTAATCCGTATGTTGCAAATTTAATTGAGAATATGTACAACAATAACAGGATTGTAGCGGCTGTTTGTCACGGAGTAAGTTCTTTAGTCGGTGTGAAAAATAAGGACGGATCGTTTTTTGTTGCTGGTAAGCGTATAACAGGTTATACGAATGATGAGGAAAAAGCTGTACATTTAGAAAGGCGAGTGCCGTTTTTATTAGAAAGTAAATTGAAAGAAGAAGGGGCTTTGTTTTATGTTGCTCCAAAATTCACGCCACATGTCGTAGTAGATGGGCGTTTAATTACAGGGCAAAATCCGCAGTCTAGTATGGAAATAGGGAAAGCTATAAGAAGAGCTGTAAATAAAGTATAGAAAAAGTGCTCGTTACTCATAAAGGTAGCGGGCATTTTTTCTATAGTATAAATGACTCCTTAAACTAAAAAGGTGTATTGCGTATAGTGACTTCATTTATAATTAATCGTGAATTTGCTATACTATTTTGTATGGACAAAAGGGGAGGCTCTTTTAATGAGAAAAGTTGCGTGTGCAAACACTTATATTAATAAAATAAAGCCCGTTATTAGAAGAACGAGTTTTAGCCAATTGAAAATAGATGAAATTGCGAAATATATGGATATTAGTAAAGCTACTTTATATAAACGTTTTTCTTCAAAAGATGAGATTATTGAAGCTGTGGTAGAAGACTTTATGAACTACCTTCTTGAAGGAGATGCGGATAATCAAAATGAAAGTATGTCTTTTGCAGAACGTTTCCAAAAGACGTTTATCCACTCTTTAAAATGTGTGACATATATTTCTGATGTTTTTTTACAAGATTTGAAAGAGGCATATCCGCACTTATCTGATCAGTTAGTCGCTGCACAACAAAATCGTAATCATAATTTGCAAATGTTTTTTGAAGCTGGTATGGAACAAGGTTACTTTAATAAAATGAACGCACAATTATTTATGGTGCAAGATGACGTGATGTTAAGACGTATTATAGATCATTCTTTTTGTATTCAGTACGATATTACGTTAAAAAAAGCGATACTTGATTTTTATCAACTAAAGAAGTATCAACTTTTTAAACCAGAGTATATAGAAGCAATTGATGATTCGGAAGTTGAAAAAGAAGTTATTGCTATTTTGCAAATGATTTCGTAAAAAAGCAGGTTTTCCTATAGTAATGGAAAACCTGCTTTTTTTATTACCTGTTATTTGTTTGCGTGTTGTAATACTAATTCAGCTACTGGGCCACCTGAAGCTGGGTTTTGACCAGTGATAACACGATTATCTTCTACAGCGTAAGCTTCCCAAGGCTGCGTAGCTTTTTCGTAAAGCCCTCCATTTTTAATGAGTTCATCCTCTGTTAAAAATGGAACGAATTGATCTAATTCAGCTAGCTTTTCTTCTTCATTTGAAAATCCTGTTACTTTTTTGCCGCTAATTAAACGTTCTCCATTACTTAATGTGATATGAAATAAACCAGCAGCTCCGTGACAAACAGAGGAAACAATTCCGCCATTTTCATAAATGTTGCGGCTAATCATTTGAAGTTCTTTATTTTCTGGGAAGTCCCAAATTACACCGTGACCGCCTGCGTAATAAATAACAGCGTAGTCTTCTGGATTTACTTCACTCGGCTTCATTGTAGAACCGAGACGATTCATAAATTCTTTCTTTTGATACCATTCCCAATCGATGCTCTCCGCCATTGCTAAGCTATGCGGATCAATCGGTGTATAGCCACCTTGTGGGCTGACATAATCTACTTCGTAACCAGCGTCTTCTACCTTTTTAACGAAATGGACAGCTTCACCAAGCCAAAGACCAGTAGCTCGATTTAAATTTGGATATTTTTCTACGCTCGTTAATACGACTAACATTTTTTTCTTCATCATAATCCTCCTGTAATGTTTCTTCTATATAAAAGTTTTTTATTTATTTGGTTTTATTAAGTTAGAAATTGCAAACTTGCATAAACATGTCAGTCCTCCTTATATCGGAATCGAAATTAGTGTATAACAATTTTTATACAAAGTAAACTAAAAACACTTAATTAGTTTACTTTGTATATTTTTCGTTGACAAACTGTAATGCTGAAATTATGATAGTTCCATGAATATCGAACAACGTACATGTTTCGTTTCAAATTCAGTTTGTCGCGCGATGAATATATACATTTGATGAAGTTGTTTAGTGGTAATCAAGGAGCTAAACAACTTTATTTTTCATTTTTATTTACAGTTACTACAATCAGGAGAGGTGTTACACATGGGGAAAGATATAAGTAACCATTCAAAATGGTTTGTTTTCACATTATGTTTTATCGTTTTATTAGGACCGATGAATGCAGTTTTATTTAATGTAGCGTTAGAGGGTATGGCTCGTGATTTATCCATTAGCCAATCGAAGGTAAGTTGGGTTGTAGTAGGGTATTCCTTAGTTGTCGGTATTGGCTCGATGATATATGGGAAGCTGGCTGATCGTTATAGCGTGAAAAAACTATTAATTATTTCAATTATCATATTTGTAGCGGGTTCTATTATTGGATTTGTGAATCAATCTTATACGATTACCATTCTTGCAAGGTTAGTGCAGGCGAGTGGAGGAGCAGCGTTTATTGCACTTAGTATGATTGCGGTGGCGAAATTAGTTGTTCCTGCTAAGAAGCCTGGTGCGTTAGCGATGATTAGTTCTTCTATTGCATTAGCAATAGGTATTGGTCCTTTAGTTGGCGGGGCTATTACGAACACATTGGGGTGGCCATATTTATTTTTATTTATGGTTATTTCAGTAGTGGGGATTTTCTTGCTTTTAAAATTTATGCCGGAAGAAGCGCAGCATACGGATGGAGCGTTTCATTTTGATTACACCGGAGCGGCGTTATTATTTGCATTCATTACGACTGTTTTATTAGGGGTAAATATTAATAGTTGGCTATTTGTGTTATCGGCTGCTTTCTTATTTTTATTCACGGTTCGTATGAAGAACGCGGAACATCCATTTATTGATATTGAGTTGTTTACAAATAAACCATTTCTTCGTTTAATAGCGGTCGGATTTATAATGAATGTGGCGCTATGTGCTAGTTTATTATTATTACCATTATTGTTAGGAAGAGAGCACGGATTATCTCCATTCGTTATCGGAATCGCACTGTTTGTTGCATCACTCTTTGGTATTGTATCTAGTTTTCTTACTGGAAAGATCGTCCCTTCGTTTGGAAATGTGAATATGATTTATGTAGCGTCTGCCATTATGATCGTTGGCTTTTTAATTTTAGGGCTTATTCCAAACGGGAACATTGCTGTTATTGTATTGGCGATTATTTTAACGTTTATGAGTTATTCAGCTATTCAAGTATCAGTAAACACATTTATACCGAAAACATTACATCCAGCTAAAGTTGGAGTCGGTCTTGGTTTATACAATTTAATTAACTTTTTCGGTATGGCATTTGGACCAGCTGTAGCGAGCAAAATTATGGAATCTACAAATAGTTATCGTTTGAATTTTATTTTAATTGTCATGTTAATTTCTGCTCATTTCTTCTTATTAATAGGAATGTCTTCTTTTCAAAAAAAGATGGAGCAATAAATACGTACTTTATTATAGAAGAAACCGACTTTCGTATAGAAGGTCGGTTATTTTTCTGTCTTGCAAATTATGAAAAAAAGGAGCAAAATAAAAAAGGTCCTAGTCTATACAGGTACAAATGAAAATTTTCATACAGAAGCACTTTAAGTGAGCGAACTTAAAGTGTGTAAAATATAATGATAAAATAAGATGATGAATGAGAAAACGGGTGATGAAGTTGAATAGAGCAATCGGTGTTATCGATTCAGGAGTTGGCGGTTTAACAGTAGCGAAGGAATTAATTCGTCAGTTGCCGAAAGAGCGCATTATATATTTAGGGGATACAGCACGTTGCCCTTATGGTCCACGTTCTCGAGAAGAAGTGCGTCAATTTACGTGGGAAATGACGGAGCATTTACTAGATTTGAATATCAAAATGTTAGTTATTGCGTGTAATACAGCAACTGCGGTTGTATTAGAAGAGATGCAGAAACAATTACCAATTCCAGTGGTAGGAGTTATTCACCCAGGATCACGTACAGCTTTAAAAGTGACAAACACGTATCATGTTGGGATTATTGGAACGATTGGAACGGTGAAAAGTGGTGCATACGAAGAAGCGTTAAAGTCTATTAATAACCGTGTTATGGTAGAAAGTTTAGCATGTCCACCTTTCGTTGAGCTTGTAGAGAGTGGCAATTTTGAAAGTGAAATGGCATATGAAGTTGTAAGAGAAACGTTGCAACCGCTGAAAAATACTGATATTGATACACTTATTTTAGGTTGTACACATTATCCGATTTTAGGTCCTGTTATTAAAAAAGTAATGGGAGATAAAGTACAACTCATTAGTTCAGGTGATGAAACAGCGCGCGAAGTAAGTACAATTTTATACCATAGTAAAATGTTGAATGAGGGAGAAGAACAAAGTGATCATCTCTTCTTAACAACAGGAAAAATAGGCCTATTTAAAGAAATTGCATCGAAATGGTTTGGCCAACCGATTGAAAATGTGAAACATATTCATTTAGAAAAAGAATAATAGTAGAATTCATATACGTGAACTCCTGAGAAATCAGGAGTTTTTTGTTTATTAATGGGCAGTAAGACCCCCACCTCAAAATTTAGCGAAAGCAAAGAAGTTAGGTGGGGGATCAACTGCCCATAAAAGTCCGATTGGTGAGGGCTAATAATGAAGAAAACCCCACTGATTAAAGTTTTACTTTATCCCGCTATTTGCCGGGCAGCTAGTTCTAAAACATGAAACAGCTCGTATACATAATAGTACAAACTTAGATTTTAGGGGGGAATGGCATGCCTAAATCCACTTTTAAATGGGTTGTTGGTGCTACTGTGAGCGCTGTTTTACTAACAGGGTGTGGCTTTATAAATCAGGAGAAGGCAACGGAACAAATTGATCCGCCAAAACAAGTTACGTATACAGAGGGTGGAAAGAAAGAAGTAGCTAAGAAAGATAAGCAAGGACAAACAGTGAATAGAGAACTATACCTTGTTGATAAAAATGGTTATGTTGTACCGCAAACATTAGCTGTACCTACTCCAAAAGCAAATGAGGTTATGCAGCAAACGTTAGAGTACCTTGTGAAAGATGGACCGGTAACGAATTTATTACCGAATGGGTTCCGTGCAGTCATTCCAGCAAATACATCAATGACCTTAGATTTGAAAAAAGATGGGACGGTAGTCATTGATTTCTCTAAAGAAATGAAAAACTATGCAAAAGAAGAAGAGCGTCAAATTGTTGAGTCAATAGCGTGGACGTTGACGCAGTTTAAAGAAGTAAAACAAGTGCAGTTCCAAATAAATGGCGAGAAATTGGCGAAGATGCCTGTTGGTGGTACACCGCTTGGTGAAGGGGTGAGCCGTGCTAACGGTATCAACTTCGATGATGAACAAGTAGCGGATGTAACGAATACAAAACCAGTTACACTTTATTTTATGGCGCAAAATAATAATAAACAGCAATACTACGTACCTGTAACACGCCGCGTTGTAGAAGGAAAAGAAAATGATTATGCAGCAATTATAGATGAGCTTGTAAAAGGACCGATTCATCAGTCACTTCTAAATGATTTTAATCCAGGAGTTAAGCTTATTACGAACCCGAAATTACAAGATGGAAATCTTACATTAAACTTTAACGAAAATATATTTATAAACCCAGATAAAAATATGGTTTCAAATTACGTATTGAAGTCGTTAGTTTTATCTTTAACAGAAAAGAAAGGCGTGAAAAGTGTTTCTATTGAAGTAAATGGTAAAGCGAATCTGATAGATGAAAAGGGCGGAAAGTTAATAAAACCTGTAGATCGTCCAGAAAACGTGAATACAGGTAGTTTTTAATCGTCAATAATTTGATATACTTAAGTAAGAAAGGGGAATTGCTTTTTGGGTTCCTCTTCTTTTATTGTATACATATCATACATTTAAATTTGGCTATACTAACAAGTAGTTATGAGGAGGTTATTTTTATGCGAGTAGATGGTAGAGAGAAAACAGAATTACGCCATATACATATTCATACGAATTATTTAAAAAATCCAGAGGGATCAGTATTAATTGAGGTTGGGGATACAAAGGTAATTTGCTCAGCGACAATTGAAGAGCGTGTCCCGCCGTTTATGCGTGGAGAAGGAAAGGGCTGGGTAACAGCTGAATATGCGATGATTCCACGTGCAACAGAACAACGTACAATTAGGGAGTCAAGTAAAGGGAAAGTAACAGGACGTACAATGGAAATCCAGCGCTTAATTGGACGAGCTTTACGTGCGGTAGTTGACCTAGAAGCACTTGGTGAAAGAACAGTTTGGATTGATTGTGATGTTATTCAAGCGGATGGTGGAACGAGAACTGCTTCTATTACAGGTGCATATGTAGCAATGGTATTAGCGTTTGAGAAGTTATTACAAGCAGAAAAAGTATCTAAAATTCCAGTAAAAGATTATTTAGCAGCAACGTCAGTAGGGATTGTTGAAGAACAAGGTGTTGTTTTAGATTTAAACTACGTAGAAGATTCTAAAGCAGACGTTGATATGAACGTAATTATGACTGGAAAAGGCCAGTTTGTTGAAGTACAAGGAACTGGAGAAGAAGCGACGTTTAGCAGAGCACAGTTAAATGAATTACTTGATGCTGCGGAACAAGGTATTTTCCAACTGATTGACATGCAAAAAGAAGCGTTAGGCGACATCGTATCTCATATAGAGTAGAGGTGGAAAGTATGAAACAAGTTGTTGTAGCGACAAAAAATACGGGGAAAGTACGTGAATTTGCTGAGTTATTTGAGCGATTTGATTTAGAAGTAAAATCATTACACGATTTTCCTCATGTTGAAGAAGTCGAAGAAACTGGTGAAACATTTGAAGAAAATGCAATCTTAAAAGCGGATAGTCTGAGCAAACAGCTGAATGCGATTGTAATTGCGGATGATTCAGGTCTTATTGTAGATGCCTTAAATGGAAAGCCAGGTGTGTATTCAGCTCGTTTTGCTGGAGAGCCGAAGGATGATCAAGCGAATATTGATAAAGTGTTACAAGAATTAAATGAGATAGCGTTTGATAAGCGTAAAGCTCGCTTCTACTGCGCATTAGCAGTGGCTTTCCCTGAAGGTGATAAAAAGCCTGTCATTGTAAACGGGACGTGTGAAGGGTATATTTTAGAACAGCGCCGCGGAGACAACGGCTTTGGATATGATCCGATTTTTTATGTGGAAGAATATAAAAAAGCGATGGCGGAACTAAGCTCAGATGAGAAAAATGCCATTAGTCACCGCGGACGTGCTCTTCGTAAGCTAGAAGAAAAAATCCCTGAATGGTTTTTAGGAGAATAAGGGAGAGAGATTGATGAAAGCTTTAATCGTAAGCGATAGTCATAGCTCTGTGAAGGAATTACAGCAGTTAAAAGAGAAATATGAAGGGAAAGTAGATATCATGATTCATTGCGGTGATTCAGAGCTAACGCCTGCTCATGAAGAGCTGCAAGGTTTCCATGTTGTAAAAGGGAACTGTGATTATGCTAACTTTCAAGATGAAATTGTAACTGATGTAGATGGCATTCGTTTCGTCGTTGTGCACGGACATCGTCATAACGTGAAAATGACAATACAAACATTAGCGTATCATGCAGAAGAGGTAGGAGCGCAAGTTGCATGCTTCGGACACTCTCATGTATTAGGTGCGGAATTAATCGATGGCGTTTTATTTATTAATCCAGGTAGTATTTTATTACCACGTCAACGTGTAGAAAAGACATTTGCTTTATTAGAAATGGATGAAAATCAAATGGAAGTTCGTTTTGAAACATTAGACGGACAACTAGTTGAACAAACAGTTTTTAAAAGAGGATAAGAAAAATTATCCTCTTTTAAAAAAGGTGTTGACTTTATGTATGGTTATACATATAATAAATATTGTCGATAGGGCAACGGCGCTAACGAAGAAAAATAAAATAACATATGCGGGTGTAGTTTAGTGGTAAAACAAGAGCCTTCCAAGCTCTGGTCGAGAGTTCGATTCTCT
>NZ_JAKUFT010000061.1:0-31218 GCF_022663605.1 Bacillus cereus group sp. BfR-BA-01379 | reverse complement strand
CCAACGGGGGCCACAGGAGCAACTGGTGCACAAGGCCCAACAGGGGACACGGGTCCAACTGGTTCGCAAGGAATCCAAGGTCCAACCGGTCCAACTGGAGCTGGAGCAACCGGGGCAACGGGAGCCACTGGTGTGACCGGAGTTAGTACAACTGCAACGTACTCATTTGCGAATAACACATCAGGAAGTGCTATTTCTGTTCTGTTAGGTGGTACGAATGTACCGCTACCGAACAATCAAAATATTGGTCCAGGAATTACCGTTAGCGGAGGAAATACTGTATTTACAGTTGCGAATGCGGGGAATTACTATATAGCTTATACAGTAAATTTAACAGCTTCTTTACTTGTAAGTTCTCGTATAACCGTCAATGGTAGTCCGCTTGCAGGAACAATAAATTCACCAGCAGTAGCTACAGGTTCGTTTAATGCGACAATCATTGCTAATTTGCCTGCTGGAGCTGCTGTTAGTTTGCAGTTATTTGGATTAGTTGCAATCGCTACATTATCTACGACAACGCCAGGAGCTACTTTAACTATTATTAGATTAAGTTAATAAGAAGAAAACCTTGGAGCTTTTATGCTTCAAGGTTTTTATCTAGTTATTTGTAGGTAGTCTAATTGCTTAGGAAAGTTTCACTTTATTCACTTGAGCAAAAACATCGCAGTTCGAAAATATATTATAATAGAATGAAAAGAGAGAAATTTGGCAGAAAGAGAGGGTGGCGATGCAGGAGATGGTTACAGATTTTTTTGGACGCCCGCTTCAAGATTTGCGCATATCTGTCATTGATCGTTGCAATTTTAGATGTACATATTGTATGCCAGCAGAAGTATTTGGGCCAGATTATGCTTTTTTGAAAGATGAGTTTTTACTTACGTTTGATGAAATTGAGCGTTTGGCAAAACTATTTGTTAGCATCGGTGTACGAAAGATTAGACTTACTGGTGGCGAGCCACTACTTCGTAAAGATTTAACAAAACTTATTGCACGTCTCGTGAAAATTGACGGGCTATTAGATATAGGGTTAACGACCAATGCGATTCATTTAACGAAACAAGCAAAAGTATTAAAAGAAGCTGGATTACATAGAGTAAATGTTAGTTTAGATGCAATAGATGATGATGTATTTAAGGGCATTAATGGCCGGAATATTAATACGAAACCGGTTATAAAGGGAATTATGGCTGCAAAAGAGGCCGGGCTTGATGTAAAGGTAAACATGGTTGTGAAAAAAGGAATGAACGACCATCAAGTACTTCCGATGGCTGCCTATTTTAAAGAGCAAGGAATCACACTTAGGTTTATTGAGTTTATGGATGTTGGTAGTACAAATGGATGGAACTTTGATCAAGTTGTTACAAAGCAAGAATTAATAGAAATGATTCATAGCGTGTATCCGCTTGAGCCAGCTGAAGTGCATTATTTCGGTGAAGTTGCGAAGCGATATCGTTACGTTGGAACAAATGTCGAAGTCGGTTTTATTACTTCTGTTTCTGAATCGTTTTGTTCCTCTTGTACGAGAGCGAGAATTTCGGCAGATGGAAAGTTTTATACTTGCTTATTTGCGACCGAAGGATTGGATATAAGGGAACTTCTTAGAGGGAATCTTTCGGATGATGAGTTAGTAAGTGTTATACAAGATGTATGGATGAATAGAAAAGATAGATATTCGGATGAACGGACAGAAGAAAGTGCAAAAAATCGTCCGAAAATTGAAATGTCTTATATAGGAGGATAAGAAAGGGGGCTATCGTATGCAGGAGCGATATTCAAGACAAATATTATTTGCTGGTGTTGGAGAAGAAGGACAGAGAAAAATTAGAGAGAAACATGTGCTTATTATTGGGGCTGGAGCTCTTGGTGCAGCAAATGCAGAAGCGATTGTGAGAGCAGGTGTTGGAAAAATAACAATTGCAGATCGTGATTATGTAGAATGGAGCAATTTACAAAGGCAACAATTATATACAGAAGAAGATGCAAAGCAGTATAAACCGAAGGCGGTAGCAGCGGCAGAACATTTAAAGGCGATTAATTCTGAGGTGGAAATAAATCCGGTTGTGACGGATGTAACAGTGCAAGAAATGGAAGAGCTAGTGAATGATGTAGATTTAATATTAGATGCGACAGATAATTTTGAAACGCGTCTTCTTATTAATGATATTTCACAAAAGTATAATATCCCGTGGATATATGGTGGTTGTGTCGGAAGCTACGGAGTAACGTATACAATTTTACCAGGAAAAACACCGTGTTTCCGCTGTTTAATGGAGCATCCGGCGAGCGGAGCAACATGTGATACAGCTGGTATTATACAGCCGGCAGTACAATTAGTAGTGGCGCATCAAATAACGGAAGCGCTGAAAATATTAGTAGAAGACTATGGGGCGCTTCGCGAAACGATGTTATCGTTTGACCTATGGAATAATCAACAGATGGCATTCAAAGTGAATAGGCAGAAAAAAGACACGTGTTTATCTTGCGGAAGATTACGTACATATCCGAGTTTAACATTTGAAGCACAAACGAAAACAGAAGTGTTATGTGGCAGAAATACAGTGCAAATCCGTCCAGGTGTGCGGAATGAATTTAATTTAGAAGAAATTAAAAAGCGCTTACAAAGAAGTGTGGATGTAAAAGCTACTCCGTATTTATTATCATTTCCGATAGAGGAATTTCGTTTTGTTTTATTTACAGATGGCAGGGCGTTTATTCATGGGACGAATGATATCAATGTAGCAAAACGTTTATATGCAAGATATATAGGTTGAATCTAAAGGAAAACCCTTTAGATTCAACAGAGAGAAGATTAAGATTTTCTCGTATAATCTCCACTTTTTCCACCTGTTTTTTCAAGTAAGTACGTTTCGCCAATAATCATACCTTTATCAACAGCTTTACACATATCGTACACAGTAAGAGCGGTAGCGGAGGCAGCTGTTAAAGCTTCCATTTCAACACCGGTGCTACCTTCTGTTTTAACTTTTACTTCAATAAGTAGTCGATATTGTTCTTCGGATTGTTTCCAATCAAAAGAAACGTCAACACCTTTTAATAATAAAGGATGGCACATTGGGATAATATCAGAAGTGCGTTTCGCAGCCATAATACCTGCGATTTGTGCAACTGCTAATACGTCACCTTTCCCGATTTCATTGTGAGAGATTTTATCGTAAATTTCTTTTGTAACAACAATGCTAGAGCACGCAATTGCCGTTCGAACGGTTGTTTTTTTGTCACTTATATCAACCATCTTCGCGCGTCCTTGGTCATTAAAGTGTGTGAATGAAGACATGGAATTCCTCCTTGAAGTAATTTCTATTTAATATATAAAGTTTAATCGAGATAAAAAAAATTGCAAATATGAGGTGAGAAACGATGGTAGAAAAACGAATTCCGATTCAAGTTGCTGAGGCAGTAGAGAGAGTAATGGAATATGCGAAGAATGGTGAAGTAGAAGAAGTTTCTATTACGGAAAGTTACGGGAGAATTCTTGGGGAGGATGTTGTCTCTGATCATGACGTTCCTCATTTTGATCGTTCTCCTTACGATGGTTTCGCAATTCGGGCAGAAGATACGAAAGAAGCAAATCAAGAGAATTCGATTGAGTTTGAAGTAATAGGAGAAATCGGGGCGGGATTTGTTTTTACAGAAGAAGTAGGGGCATTTCAGGCGGTTCGTATTATGACAGGAGCAGCTATTCCAGAGGATTGTAATGCAGT
Organism: Bacillus cereus group sp. BfR-BA-01379; assembly: GCF_022663605.1. Lineage (NCBI taxonomy): Bacteria > Bacillati > Bacillota > Bacilli > Caryophanales > Bacillaceae > Bacillus > Bacillus cereus group sp. BfR-BA-01379. The sequence continues at coordinate 27,496 of NZ_JAKUFT010000061.1, read as the reverse complement.
CGTAATGCTAGAGCTGACGGAAGGTTTTGAGAAAAGCGGAAAAACATATATGAAGCTAAAGCGTCCTTTTTATAGTGGTGACAACGTGTCATTTAAAGGGGAAGATATAAAACAAAATCAAGTTCTCGTTAAGAAGGGTGTTGCAATTAAACCAGGTGTTGCGGCCTTATTAGCGACGTTTGGATATAGTACTGTGAAGGTTGTAAAACAGCCTGTTGTTGGTATTGTGACGACAGGAAGTGAACTGTTAGAAGTACATGAGTCGTTACAGCCGGGGAAAATTAGAAATAGTAACTCTTATATGATTGCCGCTCAAATTATGAAAGCCGGAGGGAAAGTTCGTTATTATGGGCAACTAGCCGACGAGTTAGATGCATGTTTTACAGCCGTTCAATCAGCGATGAATGAGGTTGATATTTTAATTACGACAGGCGGTGTGTCGGTAGGAGATTATGACTACTTGCCGGCTATTTATGAAAGATTACAAGCGAATGTACTCTTTAATAAAATAGCGATGAGACCAGGAAGTGTAACGACAGTAGCTGAAGTTGATGGGAAGTTACTTTTCGGTTTATCAGGAAATCCGTCAGCTTGCTACGTAGGTTTTGAGCTATTTGTACAGCCGGTTATAAAAACATATTTGTATGCGAAGGAGCCTCACGTATATAGAGCTGATGCTATTTTACAAAAAGATTTTCCAAAACCAAATCCGTTTACTCGTTTTGTAAGAGCAAACGTGACAATTGTGGAAGGGGCATTACAAGCGATGCCGGTCGGTTTAGATAAATCAAGTGCGGTATCTTCACTTGCTGATGCGAATGCTTTTATTGTGTTGCCTGGAGGAACGAGAGGATTTGAGGCAGGGATGAAAGTATCTGTATTATTGTTAGAGCACGCCGAGGGATGTGATTGGCCATGGGCAAAGCCCCTTCAATCTTACAAATAGTAGGGTATCAAAATAGCGGGAAAACAACGCTTGTTGAGAAAGTAGTGCATGCGTTAGCTGAACGGAAAATGAAAGTTGCTACCATTAAACATCACGGGCACGGAGGTTTTCCAGAAGTAGCGCAAAAAGATAGTGAAAGGCACCGAAAGGCGGGTGCTGTTGTGAGTAGTGTAGAAGGTGCGGGATTACTTTCGCTGTCGTCATTAAAAGAGGAATGGTCCTTACGAGAAATTATTCGCTTATATGAGTTTTTTGAAGTGGATACAATTTTAATAGAGGGCTATAAAAAAGAGAGCTATCCGAAAGTAGTGTTACTTCGTTCTGCCGAAGACGTTGAACTTTTACATAAAGTAGAAAATATAGTAGCGGTTATTACGTGGTATGATGCTCCCGCAAACTTACGAGAAGAATATAAAGTATTTCATATAACAGAAGAAGAGTTGTATATAGACTGGTTTGTACAAACGGTAAGGAGTACGCAATGACAAATACGTATTATGAAGTAATTGATACAGAAATCTTGGTTGAAGAGGTAGCGAAAAAAGTAATTCGCCGTGAATGCGGTGCTGTTACAACATTTATTGGAACGGTTAGAGAGTTTACGAAAGGGCGTCGTACATTATACTTAGAATACGTCGCTTATAAAACGATGGCAGAAAAAATGCTAGAGAAAATTGGCTTAGAAGTGAAAGAGAAGTGGCCAGGTACACACGTTGCGATTACACATCGCATCGGTACACTGCAAATTTCTGATATCGCGGTTGTTGTTGCTGTTTCAACACCGCATCGTAAAGCGGCTTATGAAGCGAATGAATATATTATGGAACGCATAAAACAAATTGTTCCAATTTGGAAAAAGGAGTTTTGGGAAGATGGAGACTCTTGGATTGGTGATCAATTAGAAAAAACGCCATATCCGGCGGGAGCGCCTGGGAAGGAGCTATAAGTATGATTCGAGTATTGTTATTTGCGCACTTGCAAGAGGAAGCAGGAACAAGTGAATTACAAATTGAGAAAGAAAATATTACGGTTGCAGAGTTAAAAGATGTTGTTGCTAAAGAATATAATGTGCCAGTGACAGAACCAATTATGGTTGCGATAAATGAAGAATATGCAAATGAAGATGACAAGATTCAATCTGGTGATATTGTTGCACTTATCCCACCGGTGAGCGGTGGTTAATATTGGATTTATTAAAACGACTTTCCTACATAGGGGAAGTCGTTTTTTTATGGCATTTTTGCGAACACTAATTTATAGAAAAAGGAGGGTATTATGAAAAAAATATGTGTAGTTATTACAATGATATGTTCGGTCTTTTTCTCTTCTCCAAGTGATTCTTTCGCGAAAGAATCACGGGAACAGCTTTTAGAAAGTGCATTATCGAATAGGTACTATTCAATTATTAGACAAGTGACAGAAGATCAATATGAATGTGCTTCCGTTATAAATATAAAGCGTCTCGGCAAGAAAGATGAGTTCGTTCCTAGATTTGAAATTACGCTACAATTTCTTACGTTCCAAGGTGCACATAATCCGCCGAATGATAAAGTTACACTTACTTTGGAAGATCATTTAGATCATGTAAAGATAAAGAAAGTGGAGCGAGAAAAGAATGTTTCTGGTGATGTTGCAGAAAAGGTTTGTGAACGCGAAAAAGAAAAAATAAAAGCTCACTCTAATGATTCAGAGTAATAACCCATGACATTTAGTAAAGAAAGGTAATGAGCGATGGACATACTTTTAGCGATTTTACCGGCTCTATTTTGGGGAAGTATTGTGCTATTTAACGTGAAACTGGGCGGAGGACCGTATAGTCAAACGCTCGGTACAACGTTTGGTGCACTTATTTTCTCGATTGTTGTTTATATTTTTATGAAGCCAGTATTAACTCCTACTGTTATTGGAGTTGGAATTGTATCAGGTTTATTTTGGGCACTTGGACAGGCGAATCAATTAAAAAGTATTGATTTAATGGGCGTTTCGAGAACAATGCCTATTTCGACAGGACTGCAATTAGTTGCGACGACTTTATTTGGAGTCATCGTATTTCATGAGTGGTCCACGACAATATCAGTCGTCCTTGGCGTTTTGGCACTCGTTTGTATTATTATCGGTGTTATTTTAACATCACTTCAAAGTGAGGAAGAAAAGAGTGCAGAGCAAGCGGGAAATTTTAAAAGAGGTATTATCATTTTATTGATTTCAACAGTCGGTTATTTAGTTTACGTAGTAGTAATTAGACTATTTAATGTAGATGGTTGGTCAGCTTTATTGCCACAAGCAGTTGGTATGGTGTTAGGAGGCATTTTGCTTACGTTCAAACATCATCCATTTAATAAATATGCGATAAGAAATATTATTCCAGGATTAATTTGGGCAGCTGGAAACATGTTTTTATTCATTTCACAGCCGCGTGTTGGAGTGGCAACAAGTTTCTCGCTATCACAAATGGGAATTATTATTTCAACGCTTGGCGGGATTCTTATATTAGGTGAAAAGAAAACGAAACGCCAATTAATGGGGATTGTTGCCGGTATCGTTTTTATTATTGCAGCTGGAATTATGTTAGGTGTTGCAAAAAGTTAAAGGGGGTATTGAAATGTATAGTGATTTAGCAGGGAAAGTTGTTGTTATTACAGGATCGGCAACTGGTCTTGGAAGAGCGATGGGAGTAAGGTTTGCTAAGGAGAAAGCGAAAGTAGTAATTAACTATCGCTCACGAGAGTCAGAAGCGCATGATGTATTAGAAGAAATTAAAAAAGTAGGCGGAGAAGCGATTGCTGTAAAAGGAGATGTCACGAATGAATCTGATGTTGTGAATCTCATTCAATCTGCTGTGAAAGAGTTTGGTACACTTGACGTTATGATTAATAATGCAGGGATAGAAAATGCGGTACCATCGCATGAAATGCCGCTAGAAGATTGGAATAAAGTAATCAATACAAATTTAACAGGTGCTTTTTTAGGAAGCCGTGAAGCGATTAAATATTTTGTAGAACATGATATTAAAGGGTCTGTCATTAATATGTCGAGTGTTCATGAGAAAATTCCGTGGCCGCTATTTGTGCATTATGCGGCCAGTAAGGGTGGTATTAAACTGATGACAGAAACGTTAGCGTTAGAATATGCACCAAAAGGTATTCGAGTAAATAATATTGGACCAGGTGCAATAAATACACCAATTAATGCAGAGAAGTTTGCTGATCCTAAAAAACGTGCTGATGTGGAAAGCATGATACCGATGGGCTACATCGGAAAACCGGAAGAAATTGCAGCAGTTGCAACATGGCTCGCTTCTTCAGAGGCCAGTTACGTAACTGGAATTACGTTATTTGCAGATGGTGGAATGACATTATATCCATCGTTTCAAGCAGGACGTGGGTAATAGAAAAGGACAAAGAGTTTTTGCTCTTTGTCCTTTTTTCTGCAAAAAAAAATAGCGGTCGGCTATTTTAAATTTAATGATTAATTGTATCTTGAAGATATTCTGTTGCTTGATGTTCAGAAACATTTTGCACGAGTGCAACTTCGCTAATCATCATTTTTCGGGCATTATCTAGCATTTGTTTTTCGCTCGCATTTAAAGCTCTCTCTTTATTGCGGCGAAGTAAATCACGAACAACTTCTGCACTATCTTGCAGATTGCCGTTTTTCATTTTTTCCATATTCATTGTATATCTTTGTTTCCAGGAAAGTGATGTATCTGATTCCCCGTTTTGAAATTCAAGAAGTATATCATCTAACGTACCTTTATCTACGATATAACGAATACCTGATTTTTGTAATTGATCCATAGGAAGCATTACTTGCATATCTTTACTAATGATACGTATCACACAATATTGACGTATTGTTCCTAATATTTCTTTCTCTTCAATGGCTTCGATGACTCCTGCGCCGTTCATTGGATAAACGATTTTATCACCAATTTGAAACAAATCATCCACCTCCATATGTGGTAACCATCTTTAACGATAACACAAGTGAATAAAAATGTCAAATTTTATATAATACCATAATAATTATATTCGAGTCAATAAGTAAAAACTCTTTTTTTATATATATTTTTTTGCTCTTACTTATCTATGATTTTTTTAGAAAAATAGTACAGGTGAAGAAAGAAGGCATATCCACTTATTTTTAAGCATAAAATGTAAAATCGCTAATACAATATACCTAAATCCGTTCTTTGCAAAGGAGGGAGAGAAGGTGGGGCGCACAATAAAAATTGATATTACAAATAAAGTTGTAGCTAAATTTAGACCAGATTGTTTGGAATTATATACGAGTAAATTTATGATAGGTAAGTTTTATGTCTATACTGAAGGTAAACAATATGTGTTAGAAGACGGATATATATATGAAGACGGAAAATTTTATCGCATCATAGATACGCACCGTGGCAATAATCAAGCGGCGGAGGGCTGCGATCTAGGATGGTGTTAACATGATTCGTGTGAAAGTGTTTGACGAAAGTCACGAAAAAGACTTAGAAGACGCTGTAAATGTGTTTTTGAAAAAGATTGATGATAGTAACTTTGTAGATATTAAGTATCAAGTTGGTGTTTCCATTAACGATGATGAGAACCAAATTTATTGTTTTTCAGCAATGATCGTTTATAAAGCATAAAAAAGAGCTGGGTGAGCCAGCTCTTTTTTATGCTTTATGTTGGGACAACATGTGTCGGTAATACGTTCATAATAGATTGGGGTGTACCTAATTTCTTTGTCGTTAAAAGAGGCTCCTCTGTTTCATGGTTTTGGGCATCTGTACACATACCAAGGTGATAACGATCACCTAAAAATGGATCAATATAAAAACCGTTTTTGAATACTTTATCATTCGGATGTTTTTCATGATGAATATCAGAGCAGTTAATGCAATAGAACATAGCTTTCATCCCCTTTTTATTTTTGTTTGAAAAAAGTGAGTCGGTAGTCATTTCGCTCCTAAGGAAATGTTGAGGAGAAGAGAAATAACTACCTACTCAAATGGTGGGCATATTCCTTCTGATTTTTCATATCTCGCGTAGTGTCCCCGAGGGAAGGAGGAGAGACGAAATACGCATGATATACGTAAGGCTCTTCTTTCAAGATGAATGATGGAGTTTCATGTTGAGAGAAGTTTTTATTTTTTGTTGCCTTTGTGAGTATCTTATGAAGGAATGCTGAGAGGGTGTTTGTCCTGTTGAAAAAATGTTGAGAATTTCTCAACAGTAAAAAAGAATTAGCGTTGACATGAAACTAAAAGGTGTTATATTATCTAAATGTAACCAAAAGGTGTTATATTTGAGCGCCGAATAAAGGAGAATGAAAATGGAACAACAAAATACATTAAATGATATTAAACAAACAATCGTTTTCAACGCGTCTATTCAAAAAGTATGGAATGTAGTATCAACTGCAGATGGGATCGCATCATGGTTTATGCCAAATGATTTCGCATTAGAGGTAGGACATGAATTTCATGTGCAATCACCATTTGGGCCATCACCATGTAAAGTGTTAGAAATTGATGAACCAAACCATCTATCTTTCTCATGGGATACAGATGGCTGGGTCGTTTCGTTTAATCTGAAAGACCTAGGAGATAATAAAACAGAATTTACGTTAATTCACGGCGGCTGGAAACATCCTGATGAAATTCTTCCGAAAGCGAATGCGAAGAGCTCTATTATTCGCGATAGAATGAGCGGAGGCTGGGTAGCGATTGTAAATGAAAAACTGAAAAAGGTTGTCGAAGGCTAAGTGTCCTCATCAGCAGCGAAATATGATGTATTTCAAGCAATTGCTGACCCAACCCGCCGAGAAGTAATACGGTTATTAAGTGATAAAGAGTTACCGATTTCCAAAATAACGGATCATTTTCCGATGAGTCGTACTGCGGTTGTAAAGCACCTTCATATTCTTTCAGAAGCGAATTTAGTAAGCGGAAGAAAGAGTGGAAGAGAGAAGATATATCGCTTGCATCCAGAACCACTAGAGGAATTACAACAGTGGCTCTCGTATTATGAGCGTTTTTGGGATAATAAATTGTCCATGCTGAAACATATTGTGGAGAATGAAGAATAAAAAGAGGATGACCCAAATGGTCATCCTTTTTATTATTGCTCATTTGTTTGTGTAGCTGGCTTTAATAAAAGCCAAGCGATAATTAGTGTAAATACTGCTAATACGAAAGTACTCATATAAATGACGTGAACACTTGATGCTAATGCTTCTTGCGATTCGGTTACTACGTTTGCTGTAGTTCCTCCGTGCCCGCCACCAGATACAAGATCAAGGTTTTTAATGCCACGTGCGTGAATCATCGTATTGAAGATTGTTCCAAAGATTGCAGCACCTAATGTTTGACTAAATGTATTAATAAATGTGTTTAGACCAACGGCTGTTCCGCGTGTATGAGCTGGTACAGCTGCTTGAATTGTTACCATGTAAATCGGTGTCACAAGCCCCATTCCCAAGCCGAATAATCCGACTGCTACATAAATAAGGAACGATGGTGAATGTGTTGATAATGTAAATAATAAGAACGTAGCGACTGATAAAATGCTAGCTCCAAGTAAAATGATTTGTTTCGTTTTTAATTTGCCTACTAAGTTACCAGAGAACATTGCACCGAATGTCCACATAACAGGAATTGGCATTAAAATGAGTCCGGCTTCTGTCGCGTTTTTTCCTAATACACCTTGGCTCCAGATTGGAAGGTATACTGTAATACTAATAATCATGGCACCGGCAATGAGAGTTAGTATGTTTATCGTAGATAATGTACGGTTAGAGAAAAGTGCTAGCGGAATTAATGGTTCCGGAGATTTTTTCTCGATGAATAAGAAAATAATGAATGAAACGACGGCGAAGATTAATAGGCCGATAATTGTTATGTCTCCCCAGTTTTGCTTACTGCTACCTGTTAATAATGCGTATAGTAAAGCGATTGTGCTTAATGAAAAGACTGTAGCCCCAAGATAATCGATATGTTGCTTAGATGATTTAATAGATTCTTTGTAATAAATGGCGATCATTAAGCAAGCGATAATTCCAAATGGAACGTTTAAGAAGAAAATATAACGCCAAGAAAGAGAATCAACTAAAAATCCGCCGACTAACGGCCCGATAACACCAGATACACCCCAAACGGCACTCATCCAGCCTTGTGCTTTCGCGCGGTCTTTCGCTTCGCTATATAAGTCTCCAATAATCGTCATTGTGATCGGCATAACAGCACCAGCACCAATACCTTGAAGAGCGCGGAAGAAAATTAATTGTTCCATCGATGTAACGACTCCGCAAAGTGCAGAACCGACTAAAAAGATTGTAGCTCCGATAAGTAAAACTTTTTTACGGCCGAATAAATCAGCGAGCTTTCCGTATATTGGAGTCGAAACAGCTGTTGCAAGCATATAAATTGCATATACCCAACTAACAAGTTCGACGCCTGACAAATCACTCGTTATACGAGGGATTGCTGTACTAACAATCGTTCCTTCTACCGCAGAAAGAAACGTCATTAGCATTAAAGACATCATGACTTTTTTTCTCATATGTTTTCCCCTTACCCTTTTTCAAATATTCAACAATATAAAATATAAAGGTACTAAGGTATATAAAGCAACAAAAAAGCAATGGGAAGTTAAGGGGAGGGGATATTTGTCGTGAAATCACCGATATAACTTCATGTACCTATAAAAAAAGAAACAGGAATCCCTGTTTCTTTTTTTAATATTGCATTTTCGCGTTTTCTCCAGCCGTTGTTCCGGCAATTCTACCAGTAACGAGAGCGGATGTAATGTTATAGCCGCCAGTATAACCGTGAATATCAAGAACTTCTCCGCAGAAATATACGCCGTTCGTGAATTTAGAAGACATTTCTTTCGGATTAATTTCTTTCACGGATACACCGCCGCCAGTCACGAATGCTTTTTCAATTGACTGCGTACCATTTACATTCACAGTAAATTCTTTAAAGTCTTTCACAAGTGCACGAATTTTCTCGTGAGAAACTTGTCCAGCTTGTTCACTACCGTCAATTTCATTTTTTTCTAATAAGAATAGGAAGTAACGCTCAGGTACATAACCTTTTAAAACGTTTTTAATCCCTTTTTTCGGATCTTCTTTCATTTGTTTCAGCATGCGTTGGAATAGTTGCTCACTATTTTCCTCTGGCAATGCATCGATGCTCATTTGAATCGTATTCGTTTTAAACTTTTTCAGTGCTTTCACGACGAATTGGCTACAACGAAGAGCGGCGGGACCAGATAGGCCGAAATGAGTGAAGAGCATGTCCATTTTGTGAGAAATGATAGCTTTTCCTTTCGGGTTTAATACACTTAAGTTTACATCGCGTAAAGCAAGACCTTGTAAGGAGCGATCACGAATAAATGGTTCGTTTGAAAGGATCGGTACTTCTGTTGGGAATAATTCTGTAATAGTATGTCCAGCCTTTTCAGCCCAAGCATATCCATCTCCAGTAGAACCAGTTTGAGGAACAGACTTTCCACCAACAGCGATAACGACGTGATTCGTTTCTAACACTTCGCCAGTTTGCAGTACGACTGCTTTCGTTTGACCATTCTCATATTCAATCGTTTCGACAGGTGTATTCGTACGGATTTTAACACCTAAGTCTCTTAATCGTGTTAAAAGTGCATCTACTACTGATTGTGCTTTATTTGATACAGGGAACATGCGACCATGATCCTCTTCTTTCAGTTTTACACCGAGATTTTCGAAGAATGTAATAATATCTTCATTATTGAAAATAGAAAAAGCGCTGTATAAGAAGCGGCCATTTCCTGGTATATGTTTAACGATCTCATCAAGTGGTAGACGGTTCGTTACGTTACAGCGGCCACCACCAGAAATCGCAAGTTTACGTCCTAGTTTATTTCCTTTATCAAGAAGTAAGACATTTGCGCCTTCTTCTGCAGCACCGATTGCAGCCATTAGCCCAGAAGGCCCGCCGCCGATGACAATAACATCATAATGCATAATATATCGACCTCATTTTCTACATTTCCTGCCTAAAAGAATAGCATGTTTTCCCTTAAAAGAAAAATAGAGTGAAGTACTGCTTAAGGAGAGAATTGTGGTACAATACAAAAGTTAGAGTTCAGCACTATCCTGCTATTTGTGGGCCATAAGACGAAAACCTTATGATGTAAGAGAAATAAAAAGGGATTTGATAGCCCGTAAATGCTCGAATAGTTCAACTAATAATCAGTGGGGGAGAACACCAACACTGATTAAAGTTTCACTTTATGTAGATGTAGGAGGATTTTTGTATGTCCGATTCGAAATTTCTGCGCGGAACGCTTATTGTTACGTTAGGGACATTTTTAGTAAAGTTCTTAGGCATGATTTACGTCTTTCCGTTTCATGCATTAGTAGGTACAGAAGGCGGAACGCTCTATACATATGGATACATTCCATATACGATCTTTTTAAGTATTGCAACGGCAGGGGTACCACTTGCTGTTTCCAAATTTGTTTCCAAATATAATGCGCTTGGCGATTATAAAACGAGCCGGAGAATGTTCCGCTCGGGAATGGTTATGATGATAGTAACTGGAGTTCTTTCGTTCCTAGTTCTATATATGTCGGCGCCATTGTTTGCAGAAGCAATGCTTGGTAAACAAAGTATACACAGTAATGTAGAAGAAGTTACGACGATTATTCGTCTTGTAAGTTTTGCACTTATTGTTGTACCAGCAGCGAGTTTAATTCGTGGTTATTTCCAAGGTCACCAATCTATGGGACCGACTACTGTTTCGCAAATTATTGAACAAATTATTCGTATCGTCTTTTTATTAGCGGGTAGTTTTATCGTTATTAAAGTACTTGGCGGTACAGTTGCAACAGCAGTTGGGGTAGCAACATTTGCTGCATTCGTTTCAGCAGTTGGAGCACTCGGCGTATTAATTTGGTACTGGTTAAAACGTAAAAAACATTTGGATCAATATTTAATTGAACAAACTGTACCAGAATCGACAGTGAGTACTGTTCAGTTATTTAAAGAATTATTTGCATATGCGATTCCTTACGTTGTAATTGGGTTAACAATTCCTTTATATCAACAAATTGATACATTGACATTTAACTCAATTATGCAAGCGATTGGCCAAGGTGATATCGCAGAGCGAGCACTTGGTATTTTCACAATGTGGACGCATAAATTAATTATGATTCCTGTATCACTTGCGACAGCGTTTAGTTTAACGCTTGTACCAGCAATTACAAAATCATTTACTGAAAAACAATACCGTTATTTAAAGTTACAAATTACACAAACATTCCAGGCAAATATGTTCTTAACATTGCCAGCAGTTGTCGGTATTTCAACACTTGCATATCCAATCTATACTGCGTTCTATGACTCAGATCCATTAGGTGGACAAGTGTTAATGTGGTATGCACCGGTTGCGTTGTTATTCGCTTTATTTACAGTAACAGCAGCAATTCTACAAGGGATTAACCAACAAAAACATGCGATTGTCGCGCTTATTATGGGTGTTATTTTGAAATTTGTATGTAACGTAATCTTTATTCGTTATTTCGGTACAGTTGGAGCAATTTTAGCAACAGCAGTCGGATTCTTAGCTTCTGTATGGTATACGAATAGACAAATCAAAAAACATGTACACTATTCATTTGGTGTTGTATATAAGAGAACATTCCAAATTGCAGTATTAACACTTGTAATGGTCATTGCTGTAAAGTTATCACAATGGATTCTATCCTTCATGATTTCGCCTGATGGACGAATTGGTGCTCTTATTACAGTTGTGATTTGTGCAGGTATTGGTGGTCTTGTGTACGGATTGTTAGCGATTCGCACAGGAGTACTGGAAAGAGTATTTGGCGGAGAAGCGTTAGAGAAAATCCAACGTAAACTTGGCAATAGATTCAAAATAAAGTTGAAATCAAAAGGGGCGTAATTACGTCCCCTTTTCTATGATAAACAAAGAAGGTGAAAAGCGTGAGATTAGATAAATTATTAGCAAATATGGGATATGGAAGTAGAAAAGAAGTAAAGAAATTATTGAAAGACGGCGTTGTGAAAATTGATGGAACGCCAGTGAAAGATGCAAAGGTTCATGTAAATGTAGAAGAGCAAGAAGTTATGATTCACGGTGAAGTTGTGGAATATAAAGAGTTTGTTTACTTAATGATGCATAAACCACAAGGTGTTATTTCAGCGACAGAAGATGATAATCATGAAACAGTAATAGATTTATTAGAGTTAGAAGATGCAATCTTTGATCCGTTCCCAGTTGGAAGACTTGATATTGATACGGAAGGTTTCTTATTGATAACAAATGACGGGAAGTTATCACATCAATTGTTATCTCCGAAAAAGCATGTGCCGAAAAAATATTATGCACACGTTGCAGGAGTCGTAACAGAAGAGGATGTAAAAGAGTTTGCTAAAGGTGTTATTTTAGATGATGGCTATGAAACAAAGCCAGGTGCACTTACAATATTAAAAAGCGATGATATTTCTGAAATTGAGCTTGTCATTACAGAAGGAAAGTTCCATCAAGTGAAGCGTATGTTTGAAGCGGTAGGGAAAAAAGTAGTCTACCTAAAGAGAACAGAGATGGGACCGTTAGTATTAGATGCAGAGTTAGAACTTGGAGAATACCGAGAGCTATCAGATGAAGAAGTAGAAATGTTAAAAACATATCAAGTAGATACTGAGAAATAGTGCTGTTTTTCGGCGCAGAAAAGACCCCTTTCTAATGAGTTAGAAAGGGGTATGTATTTATTTACATACAATTATTTTTTCATTATGAGGTCATTCTCACTTTCTTTCCTGTTGTTGTCCACTTACCGCGGCAAGGGCTATACACGAGTTCATTAAACTGCAACACATTTAGATCACGTTGTATCGTTCGCGGTGTGATCCCGAACTCATCTACAAGGTCTTTCGTCGTTACCGTTCCGTTTTCATTGATGTACATATAAATTGATTTAATGCGTGTTAGCATACGAGTAGTTGTAGGTTTCAAGAGAAAACCACTCCTCTACTAGTTTTTTTGACCCCATTCAGGAAAGAAGGTCGTTACTACCATTGTACTCTACATGATAAAATTCATGCTTTAATCTACTTAAATTTTACAAAAGTTTAACAAATATTCATATAGAAAAATATTGGTAGTTGACATTGTATATATGGTCAGTCAACTAACACATAAAATTCTACGTAAAACGCCAAATTCCTGCAAATTTTTTTGAAAAAATAAAAGAAAAACTAATGAGAAATATCTGAAATATTACAATTGTTCGGTATTTAAGTTTCGTGTATAGCATAAGAGATTTCGGTTTGTTATGATGAAAGAAACAATATAGTGAAGGATGGATGCGTGATGTCAGCGATTAATTGGACAGAAGAAGTTGCAAAACGAAAAGATGATTTAATTCGTGATACACAACAATTTTTACAAATTAAAAGTGTATGGGAAGAAGAATCGGCGAAAGAGGGCGCACCATTCGGTGAAGGTGTAGAAAAAGCTTTATCTTTCATGTTGCATAAAGGAGAAGCTGAAGGTTTTACTTCTAAAAATTTAGAAGGATATGCAGGTCATCTTGAAATGGGACAAGGAGAAGAATTAGTAGGTATTCTTTGTCACGTTGATGTTGTACCAGAAGGAGATGGCTGGACGACTCCTGCATATAGTGCAGATATTCGTGATGGAAAGATTTTTGCACGTGGTGCAATTGACGATAAAGGCCCAACGATGGCAGCTTATTATGCAATGAAAATTTTGAAAGAATTAGGTTTACCTCTTTCAAAACGCGTTCGTATGATTTTAGGAACAGATGAGGAAAGCAATTGGAAATGTGTAGATCACTATTTTAAAAACGAAGAAATGCCGACAATCGGTTTTGCGCCAGACGCGGATTTTCCAATTATTAATGCAGAAAAAGGAATTTCTGATATACAAGTTGTGCAAAGTGGTAGTGAAGAGAAGAAAGGTACATATGAACTAGTTTCGTTTGAGTCAGGTCGCCGTTTAAATATGGTTCCTGATTTTGCAGAAGCGATTATTACAGGAGAAGATGTAAATGCACTTACAGTAGCATATGAAGAGTATTTACAAACTGCTAAAAAAATAGGTGAAGCAATTGTAGAAGGTAATACGGTGACGCTGCAAATTAAAGGGATTTCAGCTCACGGATCTACCCCAGAGAAGGGCGAGAATGCAGGTTTATTACTGGCAAACTTCTTAACGAAAGTCGCTCTCGATGGAAAAGGGGCTTCGTTTACAACATTTGCAACAGAAACATTTACTGGTGATATTTATGGTGAAAAGGCTACTATCGCTTATAAAGATGAAGTTAGCGGTCCGTTAACAGTGAATGTTGGACGACTTTCTTATACGAAAGAAAATGGTGGTAATTTAGGATTAAATGTACGTTATCCAGTTACGACTAACTTTGAAGAGATGATTGCGAAGTTAAAAGAATACGTTGGTACTCATGGATTTGAAGTAGCGGACTATTCGAACTCTCGCCCACATCACGTCGATAAAGACCACGTATTAATTCGTACGTTGCAGCGCGTATATGAAGAACAAACAGGTGAAAAAGCAGAACTATTAGCGATTGGTGGCGGTACTTACGCTCGTTCATTGGAAGCTGGCGTTGCGTTTGGTCCGTTGTTCCCTGGAAAAGAAGAACTTGCGCATCAAAAAGACGAGTACATTGAAATTGAAGACTTATTAAAAGCGACAGCAATTTACGCGCAAGCAATTCATGAATTAGCGAAGTAATAGATATATAAATAATAAGAGGCCGTCCCGATACATATTTTGGGACGGTTTTCTGTTACGTATCGTTTGTTGGTAAGGCGATATTCCTTGTCGAAATATCGATATAATTTCATTTCGTATTGCAATCTTAACTTGGTTAGACTGTTAGGGAAATTTGATTCTTTTTCATTGAATGAGATAAGAAAGAAAAGCAACAATAGAAAGAAGGAGAAGATGTACATGGAGCCACATTATTTTGTCGCAATCACTTTACCAAATCATATAAAAGAAGTGCTTTCTAACTATAAAGAGGAAATGCAGGAGGGATTACCATTTCGTTCATGGGTACATAAAGAAGACTATCATATTACCCTTTCATTTTTAGGGAGTGCGACAGAGGAACAATTAGAGGGAATAAAGAATGGATTACAAACACTTACAGAAAAAAAGGAACTATCGTTCACATTAAAAGGGTTTTCAACGTTTGGTATGGAGGATAGGCCACGTATTTTTTGGTCGAAGGTAAGTGAGAATCAAGATTTGTTCCAGTTACAAAAGCAAGTACACGCTATTTGTGAAGGGAATGGATTTTCTTTAGAAACGCGCCCGTATCATCCGCATATTACTGTAGCTCGTAAATGGGTAGGAGAAGGTGAATTTGATTTAGAACATATAAAGGAAGTGCCTGAAATATCATTTCAAGCGGATACAATTACTTTATACGAATCTCACGTGAAGGAGACACCGAAGTATAAAGCGATTGCTGAAATAAAATTACAAAAATAGAATGTATGAAAACGTTTTTTATACAGGTGAATATACTATAAAGAATAATGTGTTACTGTATAGAGCTTTGCTGATAAGAAAAGCCTTATCATTTGCAGCTCGTTTCATTTTAACTTTAAGAATGATGGTGATTTTTTTATGTTGAAAGTAAAACGTCCATTTGATGCCTATTTAGATGAAATGAATAAAATTACAATTTTGCTCCCACATGCGTATGGAACAAGTCGGACATTTCGTTTGCAAGAAGGAAGTAAAGTGAAAGATTTACCGATTGCTCATACAATTGCGCTTCCGGATGCAACGAAGTATGAGTGCTTTATAGAAGAGCCGCTAGATGTGGGGAAGTATTATACAGTACGAGATGAACGGAATGAAGAAACAGATTTACAAATAGGTGCTGTCATAAGAACAGCGATTTTCGATGAAAAGTATTATTACGAAGGTACCGATTTAGGGGCTGTGTATCAAAAAGAAGCAACGACATTTAAAGTGTGGGCTCCGACTGCGAGGCTTGCGAAAGTAAGGATTTATAAAAGTGATAAAGAATATACCGATCATGAAATGTACAGAGGAGAAAATGGAGTTTGGACTCATACATTACAAGGCGATTTAGCTGGAGCAAAGTATACATTTCTTGTTTGTATTAATTTAATATGGAATGAAGCGGTGGACCCTTACGTAAAGTCAGTGACTGTAAATGGGAAGTACGGCGTTGTTATCGATTTAGAAAAGACAAATGTAACAAAGGGGGAGCAATTACCACCATTACAGGCAATGACAGATGCCATATTGTATGAACTGCATATTCGTGATGCTACTATTCATCAGGGCAGCGGAGTGAGTAAAAAAGGAACATATAAGGGGTTAATGGAAGAAGGAACAACAGGGCGAAATGGGACGTTAACAGGCTTGTCTCATATAAAAGATTTGGGTGTTACACATGTTGAATTATTACCTTTATATTGTTTCGGTGGTGTAGATGAGGCGAATCCTTCCTCTGCATATAATTGGGGTTACAATCCATTATGTTACAATGCACCAACGGGATATTATGCTACAGACCTCTCTGATCCGTATAACAGGATAGTAGAGTGTAAACAGTTGATCGAAACATTTCATGAGCATGGCATTAGGGTGATCGTAGATGTTGTATATAATCATGTGTATGAAAGAGAGCTATCATCATTTGAAAAGCTTGTCCCAGGATATTATTTTCGTCATGGTGAAGATGGCATGCCTTCTAATGGGACGGGAGTCGGGAATGATATAGCATCTGAACGAAAAATGATGAGGAAATTCATTGTAGAGTCTATTTTATATTGGCTTACTGAGTACAATGTTGATGGATTCCGATTCGATTTAATGGGAATTTTAGATGTTGATACAATGAACATAATAGAAAAAGAAGTGCGAAATATAAAACGAGATGCATTGTTATTAGGAGAAGGGTGGGATCTACAAACACCACTTCCTCTAGAGGAAAAAGCAACGTTAAATAATGCAAAGAAAATGCCGTATATTGCGCAATTTAATGATCAATTTCGTGATGGAATAAAAGGGAGTACCTTTCATATAAATAAACGTGGTTTTGCATTTGGTGGGCATGTAGACTGTAATCATTTGCAGTATATAGCATCAGGAAGCCTTTTAAGTAGGAAAGAAACAGGTTTGTTTTTAGAGCCTGTGCAAAGCATTAACTATGTAGAATGTCATGACAATATGACGATGTGGGATAAACTAATGCGCAGTAATGAAGAGCCAGAAGAGATTTTGAAAAAACGTCACCTTCTAGCGAGCGCAATGGTGATTCTTTCGCAAGGTATTCCTTTCTTACATGCGGGGCAAGAGTTTTATCGTACGAAGCAAGGAAATGAAAATAGTTATAATGCAAATGATGAAATTAATCAATTAGATTGGGATCAAAAAGAGAACGAGATAGAGACCGTTAACTATATAAAAGGTTTAATTGCGATTCGTAAAGAGCACGGAGCATTCCGATTACAAAACGCAGATCTTATAAAAAAGCACATGACTTTTTTGCAAACCTCTCCAGAAGTACTTGCATATCACCTAGTGCATGCAGAATCGTTTGGACCGTGGAAAGAGATTGTGGTTTTATTTAATAGCGGTTTGGAAGCTAAAACGGTGCAACTTCCGAAAGAAGAAACGTGGCATGTGTTAGTAAACGAAAAGCAAGCAAAAATAGAGCCGATTTCTTCATTTAGAGGAAAGGAACTTCAGCTGGCTCCAATTAGCACGTATATATTGACGATAATGTGACAAATCGCTACTTGACGATGAGAATGTAATAAATGTAGAATTGACAAAGGTGACGATTTTGATAAGTTGTCATTCTATGACTGGTTTTGTAAAATAAAATAGAGAGTTTTTGGCTTATGCCAAGTTTTCTTTTCATTTACAGTAAAATATATGAATCCACAACATGTGTAGAAATGTTGCGGTTTTTCTTTTCATAACTATAAAAGATAAGGATTTGTTAACGGGTAATGAATATGGAATGGTTGGAACAATTATTAGGAAAAGAGTGGAGTCTTGTACCGGCTGGTGGAGTAACGGGCGATGCATATATTGCGCAAAACGGACAACAGAAGTTATTTTTAAAGCGGAATACATCGCCCTTTTTAGCGGTATTGTCAGCAGAAGGAATTGTTCCAAAATTACTTTGGACAAGAAGGGTAACGAACGGTGATGTAATTTCTGCTCAAAAATGGCTTCCGGGACAGAAGCTAGAGCCAGAGGATATGAAACTAGAACGTGTTGCAAAACTTTTGAAGAAAATACACTCCTCTAAAGCACTTGTACAGATGATTCAAAGACTTGGGAAGCAGCCGCTTCACGCACAAGAGTTATTACAACAACTGCAACTTGTTTTAAGAGGAGATATAAGGGATGATGAAGCAATTCAGCAAGGCCTTCAATATTTAATGGATTCATTAAAAGATATTGAACACAATGAATTCGTTGTATGCCATTGTGATGTAAACCATAACAACTGGCTATTGTCGGATGAAGATGAGCTGTTTTTAATTGATTGGGATGGAGCTGTAATTGCTGACCCAGCTCTAGACCTCGGTATGTTATTATATTGGTACATTCCGCGCCACGAATGGAGCGAGTGGCTCGAATATTATGATATTGAAATGGATGAATTGCTGCTTAGGCGTATGAGGTGGTATGTAATAGCACAAACGATTTTGTCTATTCAATGGCACACAACAAAAAAGCAGCAAGCAGAAGCTGAATATTGGCATCAATATTTACAGCAACTACTTGCTTCAGAGTAATACTTAAGAAAAATTGTCCATTCCAGCAATCCACTGAGTAAGTTGTTCTTGATTATTGGAAATGTGGTTGTCCAAATTAGAGGAAGATTTACCCGATTGACTATAAGAATATACATCGTTTAGCATTGCTTTAGCGTCACTACTTATACTATCGTTTGCGAGTAACGATTGAATGAGACGCTCTAATTGCTCGCATTCAGAAACTGTCCCGCAACAATCACTTTGGTGATTGACTAAAATATCTTTCAGCACTTCTAATTGATGTTGTTGATTAATTGGCATGAACGGATCATCCTTTCGATTGTTTTTCTCTTCCTAGAAATATAAGAGAAAAAGCTGTTTCGTCATGGAATGTTTAATGCTGTATGTAGTTTTTATCAAAATGGTACATCTTATACTTGAAAGAAACGGACCGAGTGCTCGTACGTACTTGGTTTTTTGTTTGGTAGATTGATTAAAACAGAAAGAAGGAATTATTCCTTTAAAATAGCTATGTAAAGAGAGGGAGACATCTATGCGTTTAAGACATAAACCATATGCAATGGATCGAATTAATGAGTATTCACATATCGTAATTGGAAACCCAGAGGAGCGCGCTGGTAACTGGAAAGAAGTATTTGGAAATGAACAACCAATTCATATTGAAGTAGGTACAGGTCGTGGCCGCTTTATGTATGATATGGCAAAAGCAAATCCGCATATTAATTATATTGGAATTGAAAAATTCACAAGTGTTGTTGTAGATGCACTTGATAAATTAATTGAAGAAGAATTACCGAACTTAAAGTTAATTAATAAAGATGCTGAAGATTTAAAAGTTTTCTTTGCAAAAGGTGAGATTGATCGCGTTTATTTAAACTTCTCAGATCCATGGCCAAAGACACGTCATACGAAGCGTCGTTTAACGTATAAAACGTTTTTACGTAATTATGAAGAAGTGTTAGTAGAAGGCGGAGAAATTCATTTCAAAACAGATAACCAAGGTTTATTTGAATACTCTCTAATGAGTATGGCTGAGTATGGTATGTTATTAACTTACCTTAGCCTAGATCTTCATAATAGTGATTATGAAGGTAATATCATGACTGAATACGAAGAGAAGTTCTCTAGTAAAGGTCATCGTATTTACCGAGTGGAAGCGAAATATCGTACAGAACCTATGCAGTAATGCATAGGTTTTTTGTAGCTAAAATAATCGGAATTTTGTGTTAATATTAATTTAAAAGGGGGATGCGTAATGGAACAGTTACAAATTGGCGATATAAAAGTGACGTGGCTAAAAGGTGGGAACACACATTTAGACGGGGGAGCAATGTTTGGAGTTGTGCCGAAAGTACTTTGGTCACGTAAGTATAAACATAATGATACAAATCATATTTATTTACGAACAGATCCGTTACTTTTACAAACGAAAGACGGGAATATGCTCATTGATTCGGGAATAGGAAACGGTAAATTGAATGAGAAGATGAAGCGAAATCAAGGTGTAACAGAAGAATCATCGGTTTATGAATCATTAGAAAAACTAGGATTAACGCCTGAAGATATCCACTACGTTTTAATGACGCACCTTCATTTTGATCATGCATCTGGTTTAACAAAACGGAAAGATGATGGCCTTGTACCAGCTTTTCCGAATGCGAAAATTTACGTAAGCGAAACAGAATGGAATGAAATGAGGAACCCAAATATTAGATCACGTAATACATATTGGAAGGAAAATTGGGAGCCAATTGTAGATCAAGTTATTACGTTCCAACAAGAAATAGAAATTACAGATGAAATAAAAATGGCGCATACAGGCGGTCATAGTGATGGACATGCAGTTATTGCTTTAGAAAGCAAAGGTGAAACGATGCTTCATTTAGCAGATCTATTGCCGACGCACGCTCATCAAAATGTACTATGGGTAATGGCATACGATGATTATCCAATGACATCGATTGAAAATAAGCAAAAGTGGATGAAGTACGGCGCTGAAAACGATGCTTGGTTTACGTTTTATCATGACGCATATTACCGTGCCGTAAAGTGGAATGAGGAAGGGCATATCGTAGAAAAAATAGAGCGGAAAACGAGTGTAGAAGCATAAACAAAGGAGGTTGTTCTAGCAGTCTGTTGGGGCAGCCTTTTTATTATTGGCTTTTTTGGTCGATAAATCGATATATTTCAAAAAACGCCGATATAATTTCAATTACTATCCATAATTAAAAAATAAGAGGTTCACCTAATGGGAACCCTCCTTTTTATGCTGCTATAACCTCTAAAACAGTACCTGTTTTAGCATCAACTAAAAATTCAAATCGTTCTTGTATATCATCTAACATCGTTGTAAGACCGCCGCGATAAACTTCATATGCGACATCATATTTTTCAAATGTCTCTGGAACCATATGTACCCAAGAGCCAGTAATTTCACCTTTATGACTTAATGCTTGTTTCACCATTTTCAATGCTTTTTCTGAAGAAATATGGGATTGTTCTTGGACTTTGTTTGCAACAAGATAACCAGCTGCAAATCCAACGCCAAGACCTGCTACTAAACCTTTCCAGCTCATATATTCACCTCAATTCTATAAAATAAAAATAGTGTACCAATAATAATTATAAAGCAAATACAGCTAAAAAAGAAGAAACTAGAAACATTTCGAAAATTTCGTTACAATAAAAGAGGTATTCTACTAAGGTTTGAAAGAAGGGGACTTCGTGAATAAAGAGACATTACAATTATTTCGTACGTTAACAGAATTACAAGGTGCATCAGGTTTCGAACATGATGTACGCCGTTTTATGAAGCAAGAATTAAGCAAATATGCGGATGAAATTGTGCAAGACGGTTTAGGTAGCGTATTTGGTCTGAAAAAAGGGGACGAAACTGGCCCACGTGTTCTTGTAGCAGGTCATATGGATGAAGTAGGTTTCATGGTTACGCAAATTACGAAAAACGGGATGCTTCGTTTTCAAACGTTAGGCGGCTGGTGGAGCCAAGTTCTATTAGCACAACGTGTACAAGTTATGACGAAGAATGGTCCTGTTATTGGGGTTGTTGGTTCTATTCCTCCTCATTTATTAAGTGACGCGCAACGTGCAAAACCGATGGATATAAAAAATATGTTAATTGATATAGGTGCAGATAGCTATGAAGATGCGATTGAGATTGGTGTAAAACCAGGACAACAAATCGTGCCAATCTGCCCGTTTACGCCGATGGCAAACGAAAAGAAAATTATGGCGAAAGCTTGGGACAACCGTTACGGATGTGGCCTTGCAATCGAATTACTAAAAGAATTAAAAGACGAAACATTACCAAACACATTATACTCTGGCGCGACTGTACAAGAAGAAGTTGGTCTTCGCGGTGCGCAAACAGCTGCAAATATGATTCAACCAGACATTTTCTATGCGCTTGATGCAAGCCCAGCGAACGATGCGTCTGGTGATAAAACGCAGTTCGGTCAATTAGGAAAAGGTGCTCTTCTTCGTATTTACGACCGTACGATGGTAACACATAGAGGAATGCGCGAATTTATTTTAGATACAGCAGAAACACACAACATTCCGTACCAATACTTTATTTCACAAGGTGGTACAGATGCGGGCCGTGTACATACAAGTAACTCAGGTATCCCATCAGCAGTAATTGGTGTTTGCGCACGCTACATTCATACACATGCTTCTATTTTACATGTTGATGATTATGCGGCAGCGAAAGAGTTAATTACGAAGCTTGTAAGAGCAACGGATAAAACGACGTTAGAGACAATTAAGAATAACGCGTAGAGAGGAAGAAGGGCTGAAGAGCCTTTCTTTTTTTGGCTTGAATAGATGATCCATCCATGTGTGGTGGCGGTCAGTGCCTAATTGGTGCTCGAATGGTGTATTAAGACACTGGGTAGGAAGGCTGTTTTGTGTTCGAGGTCGGCAATGGTGAGGAAATCCAACTTCTTTTTTAGATTGGATAGATGCGCCGGTGATGTATGGTAGTGATTGATGTTTAATTTAAGTAGGGCGAAATGATGAATGTATATAGAGGTGAATGAAATGAAAGTAGTAGTTGGATCGAAGAATAAAACGAAAGTTGGAGCTGTGGAGAAGGTGTGGAATGATGCTATAATTACATCTCTTTCTGTTCCTTCAGGAGTAGCAAACCAGCCGTTTTCAGATGAAGAGACGATGCAAGGAGCGGTTAATAGAGCGAAGCGAGCGCTGCAAGAAGGAGAAGCTCAAATTGGTATTGGGCTAGAAGGCGGCGTAATGAAAACGGAGCACGGTTTATTTATGTGTAACTGGGGCGCGTTAGCAACAAGTGACGGTAAAACATTCGTTGCTGGCGGGGCGCGTATTAAGTTACCAGACGATTTTTTAGCACCTCTTGAAGATGGCAAAGAGTTAAGTGAAGTGATGGAAGAGTTTGTGCAGAGAAAAGATATTCGTAGTCACGAAGGTGCAATCGGTATTTTTACAGATGATTATGTCGACCGTACGGAATTATTTGTACACGTTGTTAAGTTACTTGTTGGGCAATATAAGTATGACGAAAAGCAAGCATAAACCTTGCACCGTGCGTGATGTATGGTAGTATAAAAGAAAGATTATAACATGAAAAAATGCACTCGTTAGAGGAGGAAATATAGATGAAATCATTAGAAAGCATGGAGCAATTCCAACAATTGAAAAATGAAGAGAATGTAGTCTTTATGTTCTCAGCAGAATGGTGCCCTGACTGCCGTTTTGTAGATCCATTTATGCCAGAAGTAGAAGAGAAATATAATGATTTCTCATTTTACTATGTAGATCGTGATGAGTTTATTGATCTATGCGTAAAATTAGACGTATTTGGCATTCCGAGCTTTGTAGCGTACAATAAAGGTGAAGAAACAGGTCGCTATGTAAACAAAGACCGTAAAACACAAGAGCAAATCGAAGAGTTCATTGAAGGTTTAAAATAAGGCAATTTGCCAATTGAATTGTAAAACAACCTCTACCTTCGCGGGGGAGGTTATTTTTTTGGAAGGGAGGAACAAGAGATGAAGATGACAAGTAAAAAGATGAAAGACGAGTTAATGAAGAAATTATCTCGCCCGGAATGGGACTTTCAGTATGATAGCGAGAAAGAAGTTCTACGTATAGAGCAAAAAGACTCGAAAAAAGGTATTAACGTATCGCTTCCAGGAGTTGTGGCAAAATGGGAAGTGAATAAAGAAAAAGCAATTGAAGAGGTTGCTTATTACGTACAAGAAGCGTTAATTGCGATGCATAAAGAAGAAAATAGCGCGGCGAAAATTTTACCTGTTATTCGCTCTACTTCTTTCCCGAAACAAGCAGAAGAAGGAAATCCGTTTATTATGACGGATCATACGGCGGAAACACGTATTTACTACGCGTTAGATTCGAATAAAACGTATCGATTAATTGATGAACGTCTATTACAAAAATTAGGACTGACAGAGCAACAAGTGCGTGAAATGGCATTATTCAACGCTCGCTCATTAGGTTATGAATTTAAACAAGACACAGTAGCAGGGAATACATTCTACTTTTTAAACACAAATGATGGGTATGATGCGACTCGTATTTTAAATGAATCGTTACTACAATCGATGCGTGAAAAAATTTCTGGTGATATGGTTGTTGCTGTTCCTCACCAAGATGTATTAATTATTGCTGATATCGTCAACGAAATCGGTTATGATATTATTGCACAAATGACAATGAAATTTTTTGCCGAAGGGCATGTTCCGATTACATCACTTTCATTCGTATATGAAGATGGGGACTTTGAACCAATCTTTATTTTAGCGAAAAATCGGAAGAAGACAGATGGAAAAGAGAAAGGATGAACGAAGTGAACGTTTTTTACAACCTTGAAGGAATTGGTGACACTCTAATTGTTGCCTTACAAGATATTACTTTAGAGAACCGTACTTTTGATCGCAAAGGAGATGTTGCACGCGTATACGATCGTGAAAGCAACGACACAGCAGGATTCAACATCTTTAATGCATCTTCTTACTTAGAAGTAAAAGAAACAGGTAACTTAACGTTAACGAAAGAGCTTGTAGAACAAATCAACGGAATTTTAGCGAAGAACGGCTTTGAAGAAACAGTAGAAGCAGATCTTTCTCCGAAATTTGTTGTAGGCTATGTAGCTGAAAAAGAGAAGCATCCAAATGCTGATAAGTTAAACATTTGTAAAGTAGAAATTGGTACAGAAACATTACAAATTGTATGTGGCGCACCGAACGTTGATGCAGGACAAAAAGTTGTCGTTGCAAAAATTGGCGCTGTAATGCCAAGCGGTATGTTAATTAAACCAGCTGAACTTCGTGGAGTTCCTTCTTCAGGAATGATTTGCTCAGCACGTGAATTAGAGCTTCCAGATGCTCCACAAGAAAAAGGTATTCTTGTATTAGAAGATAGCTTTGAAGTTGGACAAGAGTTCAAATTTTAATTGATGTAAAAAAGAGAGGTTGTCCTTTTGGACAGCCTCTCTTTTCTATTGAATCGTTAATATATTGCGAGTTGTAATAGATATAGTAGAAAATCGTTCATATTTATAAGGATGTCACCTTTTTTCTTAAAATCTATATTGTATTTTATAAACAAACTAGTTAAAATTTAGAAAAATAGAAGGGGATAGACGTATGAAACAACAACTAAAAATCGCAGAACTTCTGAAACGAATTGAAACTTCAAAACAACAAGATATCGAGTTAGGCTCCTATGAAATATATTTGTTTAGTGAAAATGAATTAGAAAAAGGACAAATCGGTTATCGATATGATAAACATAAAAAAACATTAATAAGTGAAGAACATGGAAAATGGAAAGAAGAATGGATTGTTATCGGATATGAAACAGATATGGGGGATCCGATTTTCGTAAATGTAGTTGATGATGCTTATCTCGTTTATACAGCGGAGCGTGGAACTGAAACGTGGCAACCCGTTCATATTGGAAATATGGATGAGATTATAAAACAATTATAAGAAAAACTTTGAGACCGGTGCAAAGTGATGGGAGAAAAATATGAAGTATATAAAGATAATGAGTATGATTGCATTCATTGGAATATATATGGGCGGTTGTTCGCAAGAAGAGTCGAAAAAAGAAGTAACATCTTCTATGCAGGAAACAAACAAAGATAACAAGGAAGACGTACCGGTAGAAAAGCAGCAAGCAGAACAAGAAAAGAAAGAAGAATCGAAAGCAGTTCAAACAACTGAGCAAGTGGAGCATAAGCAGGAGGAAGTGCCTAACGAGGAAAAGAAAGAGGAAGCTACGCCAGTGCAGCCAACTGAGCAACCGCCGCAAAATAATGAACAAAAAGTAGAGAGTAATGAAAAGCAAGGAAAGTTTCTTGTCGTTATTGATCCGGGGCATCAACAAAAAGCGAATTTAAATTTAGAACCGATTGGGCCAGGAGCAGCGACGCAAAAATATAAAGTGACAGATGGTACAACTGGTGTTGTGACGAAAAAAAGAGAGGCTGTTCTCGTATTAGAAATGGCTTTCCTATTAAAAGAAAAGTTAGAAGCTAAGGGAATACAAGTATTAATGACGAGAACGTCACAAGATGTGGATATAAGTAATAAAGAACGCGCGACATTTGCGAATGATCATAAGGCGAATTTGTTTTTACGTCTTCATGCAGATGGTTCTGAAAATCCGAATCAAAGTGGGTTTGCTGTATTAACGCCGGCAGAAGGAAGTCCGTACACGAAAGAGATTTATGCTGAAAGTCTTCAAATCTCTCAAACGATTGTAAATAAAATGAGAGAGAATCAGCAAGTGAAAGTGAATGGAATTAAATTCAGGGATGATCTTTCTGGATTTAATTGGTCCAAAGTACCTGGTGTACTATTAGAACTTGGGTTTATGTCAAATCCTGAAGAAGATAAAAAATTATCTGACTCGCAGTATGTAAATTCTTTATTGCAAAGTGTAACGGATAGTGTAGAGGAATATCGGAAGAGTAAAGCTTAAACGCAGTCTTATATGTAAGGGTGCGTTTTTCCATATGAAAATACGCGTAAATTAGAATGTTATGGATAAATATGACATGCTTAATTTTACCTGCACTTTTTGCCGAATGCTGATACAATAAAGGATGTTACTATTTAGTAGAAAGAGTGGTAAGCATGTTAGATTGGATGAAAAAGCTGTTTAACAAAGAGGAAGAACAAACAGCGATGAATAAAGAAGTACCGGAGCAAGTTGAAAGTCAGCCGAAAATTCCTCGTGTAAACCACTACACTGAAGCAAGAGAAGCACAAATGGCAAGTAGGAATGCAGGTAAATGCCGTTTTCCATTAGTACCAGATAATGGGTTCGATGAAGAGGATGTTATAGAAACAGGGCATTTTGAAGAACAACCTGTTCAAGCTGTAACATATGAAGAGCAGCCTATTCAAAGAGGAATCAAAGTGGAAAGAAGTAGACGACAGTATGTGGAGAAGGTAGTTTCTACATATGAAGAGCCGGAAATGCAATATGAACCGGAGCGAGATCCTGTCGTAAAGAAAGCATCTGTACCTACGCAAGAAAGTAACCGTAGACCATTTCGGCCAACAGAAATGATTTCGCCAATTTACGGATATAATCGTCCTTCAGTAGAGAAAAAGGTAGAAAAGCAGGAGGAAGAAAAGGAAAGAGAAGACCTTGAAATATCTGTAGAGGGCAAATCAGTCGTTGATGCATGG